>JBPEWW010000355.1:0-11130 GCA_052032275.1 Alteromonas sp.
GGCAGGCTGATGTCACCGTGAAGTGGCAAGATGAAACGATAACCAGTGCCTGGCAAAATATCACCAACACGCACCCCCTGGTGGGCGAACCCACTACCTTTCGGATTGCCGCCGCGGGCGAACTGTTAAAGCAGTTTGAGTCGAGTGGTCAGTTCTGGATCGACGCTGACGGTGTGGATGCGGCGCAGGAGTGGTCGCTGGCCGGCGTCAGTCTGGCGGATATTCCGTTTAGCCAGAGCGACACGCTGTCGGCGATATTGCAAAAGGCACTGATGGCCACCAGCGGCTCAATGACCGTGACTGACAATGCCCTGACCGGCAGTGGCAAAATTGACTTACGTGAACTGGTGATGGAAGCGTCCGGCGACAGTGAAATCACCCGGGGCATTGCCCAGGCATTGCAGTCGTTAAGCAGCCTGGCCATTAACATGCACCTGGACGGCACCCTGGCCGACCCGGATTTCAGGATCAAGTCTGACCTGGATAATCAGCTGGCCCAGGCGGCGCTGACCCAGCTCACCGCCTCGCAACAGGACAAACTGGATGAACTGAACCGCAAGCTTAACGCCATGGTCAGTCAGCAACAGGACGCAGCCGCAGAGCAACTGGTGGATGTCAATGCCATGCTAAGCGCAGCGCAGGGCGATTCCCAGGCACTGGAAGCCTTACTGGAAACCCAGCTGAGCAGTGTCATCGACGCCCAGAAAGGCAAGCTGCTGGATAAACTGAAAAACAAACTGGGCAACAACAACTGATCCGCCGGTGGTTCTGTTTGCATTGCCCGCACATCGCGGCATAATAGCCCTCAGGCAGGCGCAGAAGCCACTGCGCCTGTGACGTACTTCGCATTACACCACTTTCTGATTACAACAGGTGAAAGCCGTGTGGCAAGATAAATGGGTTACCATAGTATTAGTGCTGTTGCTGGTATTGCTGCAGTATCGGCTGTGGTCAGGCAAAAACAGCATCCCCGACTACCTGACACGTAAACAGGAAGTGCACGACCAGGCACTGCAGAATGCCAATCTGGTGCAGCGCAATGCCTTGCTTAAAGCCGATATCAGTGATCTGAAAATTGGACTGGAAGCTATCGAGGAACGCGCCCGCAATGAGCTGGGCCTGGTCAAGGAAGGAGAAACCTTTTATCGCATCCTGCCAGCCGACAATGAATAAGTTATGAGTACCGAACCCGCCATTTATGCTGTTATTCCCGCCGCTGGCATTGGCACCCGTATGCAGGCTGACCGGCCCAAGCAGTACCTGACCCTGGCCGGAAAAACCATTCTTGAACATACCCTGCATGCACTGGTCTCCCACACCGCGATCAGTGAGGTTATTGTGGCGTTACACCCTGATGACCCCTATTTCGCTGCGCTGCCCCTGGCCAGCCGTCCGTGGCTGACCACTGTCACCGGCGGTAACGAGCGGGCTGACTCGGTACTCAACGCCCTAAAGGCGCTACCGGATGACAGCTGGGCGCTGGTGCACGATGCCGCCCGCCCCTGCCTGGACCATGCGGATATCGATGGATTACTCACTGTCACCGGTCGCGATGATGTGGCCGGCGGGATCCTGGCCACCCCCGTGCGGGATACCATGAAGCGGGCCCGGGCCGGGCAGGCCACCGTGGCCCATACAGAAAGCCGCGACGATTTGTGGCATGCGCTGACGCCGCAGTTGTTTCCCACCGGCCTGCTCAGGCAAGCGCTGACGGACGGCCTGGCGGCCGGACACCCCATTACCGATGAAGCCTCGGCAATGGAACTGGCCGGCTACAAGGTGGCATTGATCGATGCCAATCCGGCAAACATTAAGATCACCCGCCCGGCCGATCTGCCGCTGGCGGCATTCTATTTACACCAACAGAATTAGCGAATCACAGGGTATTTAATGCGAATAGGACACGGTTTCGACGTACACAAATTTGGCGGAGATGGCCCCATCACCGTTGGCGGTGTGCAGATTGAACACAGCCAGGGCCTGCTGGCCCACTCCGACGGTGACGTGCTGCTGCACGCGCTGTGCGATGCACTGTTGGGTGCCGCAGCCATGGGTGATATTGGCAGGCATTTCCCGGATACCGACGATGCCTTTGCGGGAGCCGATTCCCGGGGACTGTTGCGTCATGTGATGGGCTTGCTTGGCAAGCAGGGTTATCAGCTGGTGAATGCCGACATGACCATTGTTGCCCAGGCCCCGAAAATGGCGCCATTCATTGACACCATGCGCGCACGGATTGCCGACGACTGTGGCTGTGCGCCGGACGCGGTCAATGTCAAAGCCACCACCACTGAAAAGCTTGGTTACACCGGCCGCAAAGAAGGCATTGCTGCCCATGCGGTAGTACTTATCCGTAAGGAGGGCACATGGAACTAACCACCCAGCACTGGGAATACCGTTACGGTCACCCTGTCTCCACCGGTATCTTTAAGTTTCAGGCCGACGATTTTCAGGTGACCGAGGATCTTGGCTATCAGCCTTCCGGCGAAGGTGAACACCAGTATGTTTTTATAGAGAAAGAAAATACCAACACCGCCTATTTAGCCGAGCAGCTTGCCCGGCATACCGGTTTACCGTTACGTCAGGTGACCTACGCCGGACGCAAAGACAAATATGCCGTTACCCGCCAGTGGTTTGGACTGCATGCCCCCGGTCAGGACGACTTCGATCTCTCTGATTTCAGCCTCGAAGGGGTGAGAGTTTTACGTCATACCCGACACCACAAGAAGCTCAAAACCGGCCAGTTAAAAGGCAACACGTTTCAGATTCAGCTGCGCCAGGTGTTTAACCCCGAGGCGGTGGAAGAAAAGCTTCAGCAGATCAGTATCCACGGGGTCCCCAATTATTACGGCGAGCAGCGCTTTGGTGTGATGCGCATGAACGATCAGGGCGAAGTTATGCGCGGCGGCAACCTGGTGCTGGCAGAACGTATGATTGCCGGCGAAACCATTCGCCACCGCAACAAGCGCTCGATGGCGTTATCGGCGCTACGCAGCTGGCTGTTCAACGAGGTTATTTCGCACCGGATTGCCACCCATACCTTCGATACTGTGCTACCCGGTGATGCCGTTATGCTGCAGGGCTCCAACAGTTTCTTTGTTAATGATGGCAGCGACAGCGAATTACAGGCCCGTTATGAAGAGGCCGATCTGTCGCCCACCGCGCCATTGTGGGGCACCGGCGAGCTGCCTTCGCAGTCCCAGGCCCGGACCATGGAACAGAACCTGGCCAGCACCTACTCCCATGTCGCTGATTTTCTCAGGACCACCGGTTTTGAACAGGAGCGCCGGCCAATAAAAATCTGGCCACAGCAGCTTGAATGGGTAACCAAGGGTGATACATTAACACTCTCTTTCAGCCTTCCCAGTGGCTGCTTCGCCACCTCTGTACTGCGTGAGTGCATTGAAACGGTCAACCCGATTAACAGCGTGTAGACAGGTAAGCTAATGAAAATATTAATGAGCAACGACGACGGTGTTTTCGCCAAAGGTCTGGCAGTATTGCACGACACCATTGCCAGTGAACATGACGTGACGGTCATTGCCCCGGATCGCAACTGCAGTGGCGCATCGAATGCCCTGTCGTTACACCAGCCCTTGCGTATTCAGCAAATGGAAAGTGGCTTTTATTCCGTGAATGGGACGCCCTCTGACTGCGTCCATCTGGGAGTAAACCGGTTTTTAGAGGAAGATCCTGAGCTGGTGGTCTCAGGCATTAACCACGGAGCCAATCTGGGCGATGATGTGATTTATTCCGGGACCGTAGCGGCGGCCACGGAAGGCCGCTATATGGGCTTGCCAGCGATAGCCGTGTCACTGGTGGGCAAAGACGGCAAACACTTTGAAACCGCGGCCAAAGTGGTGCTGGATATTATTGCCAAACTGCAGCGCCACCCGCTGCCGGCAAATCAGATCCTGAACGTCAACGTGCCGGACATTCCTTATGAGGAACTGAAGGGCATTAAAGTAACCCGTCAGGGGCGCCGTCATCGCGCCGAGGGGATGGTTAAAGATACCGATCCGTTTGGCCGGCAAATATTCTGGTACGGCCCGGCTGGCGCGGAACAGGATGCCGGCCCTGGCACCGACTTTGAGGCGGTCGCCAGCCATTACTGTTCGGTGACGCCGTTAAGCGTTGACATGACGGCGTACCAGAGTCTGGATGATATGAAAGCGTGGATGGCCAAGTAAGGATACCTGCCGCCACACCCACCGACTGGGTTTACAAAGGAAAACGATAAAAAACCATGAGAACATCGAGAAAAGGCCAGGCTTTGGCAGAGCTGTTGTATGCGGAAGGGATACGAAACCAGAATGTGCTCAATGCCATTGCTGGTACACCCCGTGAAGCCTTTTTACCTGACGCCCTTAAACATAAGGCGTATCAGAATACCGCCCTGCCTATTGGTCAGGGGCAGACCATCTCCCAGCCGTATATTGTCGCCAAGATGACCGAGCTGCTGCTGGCGGCGCCCAACGCCCCGCAACGGGTGCTGGAAATTGGCACGGGCTCAGGTTATCAGACCGCAATTCTGGCCCAGCTGTTTGACAAGGTGTTTTCGGTTGAGCGCATTAAAACGTTGCAGTTTCAGGCCAAGCGCCGCATGAATCAGCTGGATTTGCACAACATTGCCATGAAGCACGGCGATGGCTGGAAAGGCTGGCCTTCGAAAGGCCTGTATGACGCCATCATTGTGACGGCTGCCGCCAGCAGTCTGCCCCAGGCATTGTGTGACCAGCTTAAGGAAGGTGGCCGGTTAGTGATCCCGGTGGGCGGTGAGCAGCAGTCGCTGCTGTGCATTGACCGCACCGAGGGCGAACTGGTAACCGACACCGTCGAAGCGGTGCGCTTTGTGCCGCTGGTTGCAGGAGACCTGATGTGAAGATATTCCAGCCTTGCTACGATATGGCTATTCGCTGGTCCCGGCATCGTCATGCCAGCCGCTACTTAGGCGGGCTGAGTTTTGCTGAGTCGATGTTCTTTCCCATTCCCCCGGATGTGATGCTGGCGCCAATGGCGCTCTCCCAGCCCAGCCGGGCCTGGTACTTTGCCCTGCTGACCACGCTGACTTCAGTACTGGGTGGCATTGCCGGCTATGTGCTGGGGTATTTTGCCTTTGAGGCATGGCTGCAGCCGCTGATCATATCCGCCGGTTACCAACCCAAGCTGGATCAGGCCATGCACTGGTTTACCGAGTACGGCGTCTGGGTGATTTTTCTGGCCGGGTTTTCGCCCATCCCTTATAAAGTCTTTACCATCAGTGCCGGCTTTTTGCAGATGGCGTTTCTGCCGTTCGTGCTGGCCTCCGCGGTGGGTCGCGGCGCACGCTTCTTTTTGGTGGCCGGTCTGATGCGCTGGGGCGGCAGTGCCATGGAGGCCAGGCTGCGTCAGTATGTGGAAGTGCTTGGGTGGCTGGTGGTAGCCCTGGCAGTGCTGGCTTACCTGCTGCTCAGATAAAGGCTGATCATGAAATTCGCAGGACGCGTTGCCCACACCAGCCTATTTCTGGCTTTACTGGCGCTAAGCGGGTGCGGCAGCACCCCGCCCGCGCCAGTGGTCATTCTGGATAGCCAGCCAGAAGAGGACAGCGGCTATACCGGAAACACCTATCAGGTTCAGAAAGGCGACACCCTCTACGCCATTGCCTGGTACACTGGCAGTGACTACCGTGACATCGCGCGCTACAACAACCTCAGTCCGCCCTACCCGATTTATCCGGGCCAGACGCTGCGCGTAACCGCGCCACCAAGCATTGCGAAAAAAGCAAGTTCAGCCCCTAAAAAAACAGGTCCGACCACGACTAAAGTATATACAAATACAGTTGACCGGCCAAAAGAGCAGGCGTATGGTGAAAGTGAAAAAATTGTTAAGAGCCAGCCACTTAAACGTGCCAAAAAGCCGTCAAAAAGCGTCAGAAAACAGGCGCCGAACAGCTTCCCAAGCAAGGTAGAACGCTGGGTGTGGCCTACCACCGGCAAATTGGTAGCAACGTTTAGTAAGCAGGAATCCGGCAATAAAGGTATTGATATTCAGGCCGCCAGAGGCACTGCAATTCTGGCCGCCGCCGATGGGAAAGTAGTCTACTCCGGCAATGCGCTGAGAGGGTACGGAAATCTAATCATAATAAAACATACCGACACCTTCTTAAGCGCCTACGCGCACAATGACAGCGTCGCCGTGAAAGAGCAGCAATGGGTGACCGCCGGTCAGCAAATTGCCACCATGGGGAATAGCGGAACAGATTCGGTAAGGCTTCATTTTGAAGTAAGGTATCGCGGCAAGTCATTAGATCCACTGCGGTATCTGCCAGCACAACGCTAACATAACAATAAACAATAATAAGAAATGAAAGGAGATAACGTCATAAGGTAACCAATAAAGCAGGAGATGCAGTTGTGGGTCATACTAAAAATGCTGTAATCGAACCAAAATCTCGCGATGAGTTAGATGAAATGGAAATGTCAGCCCAGTTAAAAGCTGACGAAACCCTTAACGAAGACGCTGACACCGATAACGAGGACATCGTCGTAACCCCTGAGGAACTTCCCAAGAACCTCGACGCCACCCAGCTGTATCTGGGTGAGATAGGCTACTCGCCACTATTAACCGCAGAAGAGGAAGTGTATTTTGCACGTCGGGCGCTGCGCGGCTGTGAAGCCTCCAGAAAACGCATGATTGTCAGTAATCTGCGGCTGGTGGTAAAAATTGCCCGCCGTTATAACAATCGCGGCCTGGCACTTCTTGACCTCATTGAAGAGGGCAACCTTGGCCTGATCCGGGCCGTGGAAAAATTCGACCCCGAGCGTGGATTCCGGTTTTCTACCTATGCAACCTGGTGGATCCGGCAAACCATCGAACGGGCCATCATGAACCAGACACGTACCATCCGCCTGCCTATCCATGTGGTAAAAGAGCTCAATATTTACCTGCGTGCCGCCCGTGAATTGTCCCAGAAACTGGACCACGAGCCCACCGCAGAAGAAATTGCAGACGCACTGGATAAGCCGGTTGAAGACGTCAGCCGCATGTTACGGCTGAACGAGAGGATCACCTCTGTCGATACGCCGATTGGCGGCGAAAACGACAAGGCACTGCTGGATATCCTGGCCGATGACAAGGAGTACGGACCGGAAGAAAACCTGCAGGACTCAGACATTAAATGCAACATTGTAAAATGGCTGGAAGATCTCAATCCGAAACAACGGGAAGTGCTGGCACGCCGGTTTGGCCTGATGGGCTATGAGCCCTCAACGCTGGAAGATGTGGGTGCAGAAATTGGCCTGACCCGGGAGCGGGTAAGACAAATTCAGGTTGAAGCGCTGCGCCGTCTGCGTGATACCCTGGGTCATCAGGGCCTGACGCTGGAAAATCTGTTTGCCAGAATGAACGGCTAGCAAGGGTATCCCCACAGTGTGCTCCCCGCGCAGATTGCGCGGGCAGGGCACCCTGCAAGCTGCCCCTGTGTATTACCTTCACTGAGCCGCGATATACGCGGCTTTTTTATGCCTGTTTGGGCAGGATTGTCAGATGCAGGCGTTAGTCGTCGCGGCGGGTAAACAGCGCATTGAGGGCGGCCTCGATGAACCCAACGGTAAGGTACTCACCGTTACTGCGGTTGCTCCGGGCAGGGGTAGCACGCCCCACCCCTTGCATATCATCACGTTGTTGCTGCGCCGCGTTTTCAACCGTGTCGTAAACCAGCTGTTGCGGGGTAGCACTGCAGCCGGTAAGCAGGGTAAGCAATAACCCCCCTATCAGCACCGTTTCCTTATGCATCATGTTGTCCTGCGGTGATTGGCTATTGCCGTTTTAACGTCACAAAGCGACACGCGTACTCATTGCGCTCATCGGCCTCGCGCTGTTCACTGGCCACTTCCTGCCACTGACCTACCGCTTCATAGTCAGGGAAGTGGGTGTCCCCGTCAACGGTGGCCGCAATATGGGTCAGGTAGAGGGTGTCAGTGTAGGGCAGAAACGCGTCATAAATGGTGCCGCCCCCGATGACCATCACTTCGTCAGTTTCCGTTCGCTCGGCCAGCGTGAGGGCCTTGTCCGGATCGCTGACTATGTGCGCATCCGCCAGCTGATAGTCCGGCTGCCGGGTGATCACAATATTCGTGCGCCCGGGCAGCGCCTTGCCAATAGACTCATACGTTTTGCGGCCCATAATAACGGGCTTTCCCATAGTGACCGCTTTGAAATGCTGTAAATCCGCAGGCAAATGCCAGGGCATTTTATTGTCTGCCCCTATCACCCGGTTCGCTGCCATCGCGGCTATCATTGCAATGCGCATGACGTCTCCCTGTTTACTTCCGATATTCTACTTCTACGTCGTAATCGTCTTCATCCCAGTCATCGTCATCATCGTCAAAATCTTCCGTGTCGCTGATGGGCTGCTGAGGGGTGGTGTCCCACTGGAAATCCGTCTTGCCGTCATCCTGATCTTCCGCCTCTTCCGGGGGCATATTCTCCAGGAATGTCATAATTTCATTACATAACGGATCCAAACCTAGCTTCTGGAAGGCGGAAATTTGATATACCGGGCCTTCCCAGTTTAACGCAGCGACCACCTGTTGAATTTTCTCTTCGACCTCGTCTTCCAGCAACAAGTCGACCTTATTAAACACCAGCCAGCGTGGCTTGGCGGCCAGTTTGGGGCTGTACTTTTCCAGTTCAGCGGTGATGGCTTTGGCATTGTCTGCCGGATCACTCTGATCGGCGGGTAATAAGTCCACCACATGCAACAGAATACGGCAGCGCTCCAGATGCTTGAGGAACTGGATCCCCAGGCCCGCGCCTTCGGCCGCGCCCGCAATAAGCCCCGGGATATCGGCAACCACAAAGCTACGTTGGGCCGTCTGCCTGACCACTCCCAGGTTCGGGACCAGCGTTGTAAAGGGGTAGTCGGCTACCTTGGGTTTGGCCGCCGATACTGACCGAATAAATGTCGATTTGCCGGCATTGGGCATGCCCAGTAAGCCCACATCAGCCAGCAGCATCAGTTCCAGCTTCAGATTTCTGATTTCACCCGGGGTGCCATTGGTTTTCTGGCGCGGGGCACGGTTGGTACTGCTTTTAAAGCGGGCGTTGCCTAAGCCGTGAAAGCCGCCTTGGGCCACTTTCATTTTTTGCCCGTGACGGGTTAAGTCACCCAGCACCTCACCGGTTTCCACATCGGTTGCCCGGGTACCCACCGGTACACTTAAGGTCAGATCGGCGCCGGCGCGGCCGGTACAGTCACTGCCCTGACCATTTTTACCACGCTCTGCGCGATGAAAACGTTCGAAACGATAGTCGATCAGGGTATTGAGGTTTTCGTCGGCCTGCAGGTAGACGTCACCGCCATCACCGCCATCGCCGCCATCCGGGCCCCCTTTCGGAATGTATTTTTCCCGCCTAAAGCCAACTACGCCGTTGCCGCCGTCGCCAGCTTCAACACGAATTTCAGCTTCATCTACAAATTTCATCTATCGCTCCGCGTCATATATGACTGTGAGTTTATTGCCGGCCGCGCCGGCGTGCTGGGCATTCCTGAATTAATCCAGCTGGCCCGGGCCTTTGCCTTACGGCCGTCCGGGCATACTGTGCCGGTGAAAATTAATTCGGTTATGCATATATTTTACACCATTGGCCCGCAGTGGGCACAAGGTTTTAGGCCGGCTTTTGGCTACCCTGCCGACATTAAGGTGGCAGCCCCTCTAAAACAAAAAACCCCGCATGTGCGGGGTTTTTTAAAACCTGTTCGGTGAGGGCTTGCGTGCTTACTCAGCTACGATGCTCACGTACTTACGATTTTTAGACCCTTTCACATCGAACTGGACTTTGCCGTCTTTCAGTGCGAATAAGGTGTGGTCTTTACCGATACCCATGTTGTCACCGGCGTGGAAACGCGTACCACGTTGGCGAACAATGATGTTACCTGCAAGCACAGATTCACCACCGAAGCGCTTCACACCCAGGCGTTTACTCTCGGAATCGCGACCGTTTTTGGTACTACCACCAGCTTTTTTATGTGCCATGTGTTCGTGCTCCTATTATGCGTTAATGCCAGTGATCTTCACTTCAGTGAACCACTGACGATGACCCATTTGTGAACGTGAGTGCTTACGACGACGGAACTTAACGATTTTTACTTTATCGCCACGACCGTGAGTAATCACTTCTGCTGTCACTTTACCACCTGCAACGATAGGCGTGCCGATTTTTACATCGTCACCGTTGCTAACCATTAATACTTTGTCGAATTCAACCGATTCGCCTGGTGCGACTTCGATTTTTTCAAGACGAACGGTTTGGCCTTCGGCCACACGGTGTTGTTTACCGCCACTTTGGAAAACCGCGTACATATTAAACTCCGCTCTGCGCCACTTGGCGCTTCAATTCAAAAAACAGGGCGCGAATTGTACGTGAAACATCCTGGGATCACAACCCTGAAAACTATAAAAACCGATTATTTTTCACCCGTTGTAAGATTTTCGTCACGAGGGGCCTGAAAAGTCAGTTCTCGCCCTGACGGAACTTACCCGGGGCTTCGGTAAATTGCTGATCATTATACTGATACTTTACCCTCCCGGCTACTTCAAAAACGCCTCATACACCGCAGCCAGCGGCAGGATCGCAAATTGATCGTTAGCGATCCCGGCGGCTGCCGGTGCGTATACCAGTGCATTCGTTTGCGGTTGTGGGCCTGCCCGGCCGGCCATCGCGTTGCCATTCGCAGACAGATAAATACGGTCAGTGAGGCGTTTTATGGGTCGATCAGGTGGATAGTCGCCCTGTTTCAGGTACAATCAGCGTCAACAATAGCCAGACTGAAAAGTTATTCTCGCCTATGGACTTAGACCAGATCCGTTCGCTGACTCATGACGACATGCAAGCGGTGAATGCCCTGATTCAACAACAAGTTGACTCGGATGTTGCATTAATCAACCAACTCGGCTTTTACATTGTCAACAGTGGCGGCAAACGTCTGCGCCCGTTACTGACAGTGCTGGCTGCCCGGGCGATGGGTATCAGCAATACACAGCACCACACCCTGGCCGCAATTATTGAGTTTATTCATACCGCCACCTTGCTGCACGACGATGTGGTGGATGAGTCGACCCTGCGGCGCGGCAGAGAAACGGCCAA
>JBPEWW010000356.1:0-2034 GCA_052032275.1 Alteromonas sp.
TGTTTACCAAAGGCAGTAACGACCTGAATGAAAACTATGTACGTGACATGGTCTGGTACGACGGGGATATCGACGGCGATGGCGCTGACAATAACCCGCAGGAATACGAAGGGTTTGGCACGTCACTGAAACTGACCTATGCCTTTGATGAGGTTGAACTGACCTCTATTTCAGCCTGGGAACAAGCCGATGGCTTCAGCCTGGGTGATGTGGACGGGGGCAGCGGCTCAGGCCCTACTTCTCAGCCCGGCTTTATCCCGTTTGCTGCGGTAACCCAGGACAACCTGAACGATCTGGAGCAGTTTACCCAGGAAGTGCGTTTATCCAGCAACACCGCCTCGCCGCTGAACTGGCAACTGGGTGCGTTCTTCTTTGATTCGTCGTTCAACGTGACCAGTGTCGATGGCTTTTTCGGTGCGACCACTGTTTTCCACGACAACACCACCTGGGCGGTATTCGGCCAAACCTCCTATCAAATCAACGACAAGCTGAACGTGACCGGCGGTGTGCGCTATACCCACGATGACAAAGGTCTGCGGGTAGGCGACCAGAACGTCGATGGCTTTGCACTGGTGATTGGCGCTGCCAGTGTGCAGGACTATGATCCGATTGATGTGGACGATGGCCAGGTAAGCTATGAGCTAAGTGCCAATTACGAGTTATCTGACAACGCCTCACTGTTCGCCCGTTATGCTAACGGCTTTCGTGCACAGACCATTCAGGGCCGCGATGTGGCGTTTGAAGGGGCTCCGTCAGTGGCAGATGCTGAAACCATTAACTCGGTGGAAGTGGGTTTCAAGTCAGACCTGCTAGACGACACCTTGCGCCTGAACATGGCCACATTCTACTACACCATCGATGATATGCAGTTTTCTGCTATCGGCGGGGGCAATAACTTCACTGCGCTGGTGAATGCCGACGAAGGCGCAGCGTACGGATTTGAAATTGATGCCCAGTGGCTGGCAACGGATCAGCTTACCCTCACCGGTGGTTACAGCTATAACCACACTGAAATTAAAGACAATGGCCTGGCCGTGCAGCCGTGTGGTTCATCAGCGGATTTCGAAGGCAACTGTACGGTACTTGACCCTCGCCTGGAAGGAAACCGCGCACTGGTTGACGGTAACCCGTTCCCGCAGGCACCCGAAACCATCTTTAACTTCACCGCGCGGTACACCGTACCGGTTGGCAACAACGGCGAAGTATTTCTGTTTACCGACTGGGCGTTCCAGGGTGAAACCAATTTGTTCCTGTACGAGTCTGAAGAATTCATTACAGACAACAACGTAGAAGGCGGTGTGCGTATTGGTTACGAAAACTTCGAACACGGTTATACGGTTGCCCTGTTTGGCCGTAATATCACCGATGAAGATAACGTAAAAGGTGCTATCGACTTTAACAACCTCACCGGTATCGTCAACGAGCCCCGGATTTGGGGTGTAGAAGCAAAAATTAACTTCTACTAAATCACAACCCTGAATAAACAAAGGCGCCGCATGGCGCCTTTGATATTTAACGCCCACGCATTATTTGACCAGGCTGACATGTCCATCCGTCACGCGGCCAGCTGTCGGTGTGTTGAATAAGCGTGCGCCAGATAACCAGCAATTTTCTTACACGCCTGTACCGACTTACTGTCCCGCTGATAATCCACCTGCTCCACCACTTTTCCGTCAGGGGTCACCAGATAGCTGGCCAGCCTCGCCTGCCGGTCCTTTAAATAAAAATGATGATAATGCAGGACCTGCCCGGACTTTAGCGACATCACACGCTGATACATACAGTAAGGCAATTTCATCGTCAGCATTTTAGGATCGGCGTAGCTAAGCAAGGTGACCGATTGAAAACCATTGGTGCCACTGTCAGTTAGTACCCCGAGCGCGGTAAATAGTTTGTCCAGTTTCTTGATCCCGGTAGTCATGAACGCTCCAATCCAAACACTGTATATATAAACAGTATATGCATTATTGAAGGCTTAGCAAGTAATCCGGTTAAATTTTATTCAGCCGGTCACACGCCTAAAGCGCTGAGGGG
>JBPEWW010000357.1:0-7386 GCA_052032275.1 Alteromonas sp.
CCCCACTGTGCGCCAGCGCAGCTATTCAAACATCTTGACATCATCATAAAGATGCCATCATTATGAGCATATCAATGCCGATGGATTTTTTTATGTCACCGAAATCAGCCGCTATCGCAGAACTTCCCCATGCCCAGCGGGAACGCCTGGCCTTTATTGATTTTAGCCTGCAGTACTTTGGACACATCAGCCGACAGGAACTTATCCAGCGATTTGCCACCGGGCTGGCCGCCAGTACCCGTGACTTTACGACCTATCGAGAGCTGGCGCCCGACAATCTGCGGCTCGACCACCAGCTGAAGCGATACCGGCGAACCGAGGAGTTCGAGGCTCTGTTTTCTCATGATCCACAGGTTATTCTGAACAGCCTGAGTTTAGGGTTCGGCGACGGCATCGCCAGCGCAGTCACGCCATCGGCGCACTGTGTAAATGCGGTCAGCCTGATTCATCCAAAACCCGATATTATCGCCGGGCTTACCCGCGCCATTCATAATCAATACCCCATCGAGGCAGAGTATGTCAGCGTAACATCCGGTCAGAAAAACCGCTTGCTGGTGCCCCATGCCATCGTGAACAACGGGCATCGCTGGCATGTTCGGGCATATGATTGTGATTCACAGAGTTTTCGCGACTTTGTGTGTACCCGGTTTATTCGTGTTACCGCCATCGACCGAGCGCTGGCGAGTCGCGAGTTGGCCGAACAGGATCTCCTGTGGCAGCAGCACGTGCGCCTGGTACTCATTCCCCACCCTGGTCTGGCCAACAGCCGCGCCATTGCGCTGGACTACGCCATGCAGGACGGGCGTAAAGAAGTCACTATCCGGGCGGCGCTAGCCGCGTATTTATTGCGCTACTGGCAGGTAGACTGTTCACCCGGCGCGCAAATCACCGGGCAGGGATGTCAATTGGCGCTGGCCAACCCCGATATCCTGACCCAGATCGACAGCGCCCACCTGGCACCCGGAGCAGGGCGGGGCACACGCTAACGGCAACGGCCCCGGCTGTACGAAAAACATGCGTTCAGACGCATTGAGCCGGTCCTGGGACAGCCTGCTACTGGGCAGCGCAGACATTTCATAATACACTGTCCGGCTACACAGTGCGGGGCTCAAACGCAGTCGATTCAGCCTGCCCGATAACATCGCCCGCCGCACCAGGCAGCAGTCAGTAAAAGGGCTCCACCCGCACGGCTGCTTCAGTTGATGAATGTTAACAGGATTACTATGGCCGGCTTAAAACGCATTATTCTTATCGACACGCACCTGCCCGGGGTGGTCGAACTCAAGCTGGATGGACATACCAACATCTGTGGGACCAACGCGTCGGGAAAAACCACCCTGCAACGCCTTATCCCGGTTTTCTACGGAGAATACCCCAGCCGGGTGGTGCCTGCCACCCGTGACAGCTTTGAACGCTGGTATCTGCCCCGCCAGTCAAGTTTTATCATTTACGAATATGCGCGGGCAGAAGGTGATCTTTGCCAGGCGGTACTCTCATCAAACGGAACCGGGGTTAACTACCGACTCATTGGCAAACCGTTTGACAGTGACGACTATCTGATTAAGCAGAAAAATGGCAAGTTCACCAGCACCAGCAGTGCGGAGCTCGCCCGGACCATGAAGCGCAACAATGTGCTGGTCAGCAGCCTGCTGACCACCAAAGATTTCCGGGCCATCATGCAAAACGATCAGGGTGTGCTTAACCAGAGTGCTAACGGCCGTGAATTGTTAGGCTATGCCAAAATATTCAGTCTGTGTACGCCCGGCTTGCATATGCGCCACATCGAAAAACTGGCTAAAGCGGTACATTCCAAAGAAGGCAAAATGGAAACCATTAAGGCCATGATTGCCGCCATTCTGGAGGAGGACGGGGTACAGCCGCCTTCCTCAAATCTGAGCCGCAACCGGGTGGATGACTGGATTAAAGAGTGTCACCTAATCAAGCAGTTCGACAAAATTCGTCCGGAATTTTCAAAGCTCGAACAGGCGAATATGGCGCTGACCAGCACGGAACAAACGCTGGCGACGCTGAAGCAGTCTTTCGAGCTGGATAAAACCCGGTTGTCGGCGAAAGCCGAAACGCTGCAGAATCAGCTTCAGGAAAACCAGTTTCAGCGCAAGCAGAGTGACGCCCAGTGGCACGACAGCCGGGACGAACTCAATCAGGTGGTGTCTTCTGCCCGGGCAGACGTGGAGAAGTTCACCAGCGAGCTTGATGCCGTGGAACGTGAGTTTGATCAATGGCAGGAACAAAACATAGAGCAGCTGAAAGAAGACGTGGCTAATTTGCCGCAATGGCAACGCGAACTGGAACTGGTAACCAGTCGCTATCAGCTGCTGACGGAAAAACACCAGGATATTGAGTCTGCGTTTAACCGTCGCCTTGCCGAGCTGGGTGACAAGCTGAGCCTGACCCTGGAGCAACTGTCCGCATCACGGCAGGAAGCCGCAGACAAGCGCAGTGAGCAACAACAAGGCGAACGGGACGCGCTGCAGGCCATCCGTGACGATTTTTCCCGCCAGCTTCAGGCACTGAGTGACAGCTACCAGGCCCAGCTTAGTGATCTGAAGGTCACCGAGGCGGAGCTGAACGCGTCGCTGGCCAACGCCGGGTATAACGAATTCGAACAGTCGCAGCTGGACTTGCTGGATGCCACCATTAAGGAAGCATCGGTGTCGGAGGACGCAGCCCGTCAGGCGCTCCGCCACGCCCAGCAGCAACACGGCAAAGCCGTGCAACAGCGACAGGACGCATCCACAGCGCTGGACAAAGCGCGCCAGACCTATCAACGGGAAGAAAAGGCGGTAGCCAGCGTGAACGCCCTGTTGTATCCCGGTAAGGGATCACTCCTGGAGTATTTACGCGCCAATGTGGAGAACTGGGAAGCCTCGCTGGGGAAAGTGCTGCGCCCGGAACTGCTGGAGCGCACAGACCTTGCGCCGGGGACTGCCACAGGGGATAGCCTGTATGGCGTGACACTGGCTTTAGCGGCGCTGGATACCCCGGAATATGCGGCTACGGAGCAATCTTTACGACAGCGGCTGGCCGATGCAGAAGCTGCCCAGGCAGACGCCCTGAGCGACCAGAATCGCCGAGAGACAGCACTGGCCCAGGCCAATGAAGAAGTCCGTAACGCCGAGCTGGCCATGACGCAGAAAGATAATGCGGTTAAATCTGCCGAGGCCAGTCGCAAGCGCGCCCAGCAAGATCGCGACAGTGTGCTCAGTGAGTACCAGCAGGCGCTCGCCGGTCGCAAGCAAAAAGCCCGGCAGCGGCTGGAGTCCAACCAGCAGGCCCAGAAGCAATGCCGGGCCCAGTTCGAACTGGACCGGGATGACATGAAGGATCAGCAACGCGAGTCAGAGACCGAACACCGTTTCCACTGGCAACAGCTGATTGCTGACTCAGAGGCACGTATTGCGCAGCTGGACGCGGACATGAAGAGTGCCCGCGACACAGCCGCCCGCGACCGTAAAGATATGGAGCAGTGGCTGGAAGACGAGCTGAACAACCGTGGGGTAGATGTGGATGAAATCGGTCAGCTGAAGAAGCGCATCAAGACCCTCAAAGACGCTATTTACCGCACCGAGTCACACCGTCACCAGGTCAGCGATTATGCCCGCTGGTACGACACTGTGTTCAACGGCCATAAAGTCAGCTGGCAGCAGTCGCTGGCCAAAGCCCGCAAAGTGCTCGGTGAAGCCGAGCGCAGTCTGGCGCAAAAGCAAAGCGCCTATAAAGAAACCCGGGAGCAGCTGAAAGATCAGCAGGTGACGCTGGAGCGTGAGCAGAAATCCGTTACCGAGTATTTAGAGCAGGTGAACAGCCTGGCCCGGGCGCTCGCCAAACTTACCCTGCGCCCCGATAAAGACACGGCGGCTGACGCGGATGACGCGACCCTGAGCCAGCGACTGTCAGAAGCACAAAGTCTGCTCCAGGAACGGGAAAACCTGATCAGCGATGTCAGAAGTTACGTCGAACGCTTCGATCAGCTTATTGCCGCGCAGGCCGGCACCGGCCTGTCGGATACATGGGAGCGGGCCCGGGAAGAGTGTGCCGTCATCAATGCCCATGGCGTTAAAGGTATCGATCACCGGCGTATGGTGGCGCACCTGGCGCAGCTGCTGAACGTGATCGTGCCACAAAAACTCCAGGGGCTGCGGGAGCAGGGCCGGATATTCGGGGCCGACTTAAGCCAGTATTATTATGTCCTGGCCGATATTGATAAACGAATAGTGTCGCAAAGCCGCAGGATCACCAAAGAAGTGGATGGCGAGTTGTTCCTGGACGGGGTCTCAGATTCCGCCGTAAAAATTCGCTCCCGTATCAGCGAACTGGAGTTCTGGCCGGAACTGGAGCAATTCCGTAAGCACTACGATGAGTGGATGGAGGAGGGGGCGAACGCCCTGCCTGAGGAAGAATACGGACAAAGCATGCGCCGGGTGCTGGACATCCTGGGGCGTGCTGCACTGACAGGCGGCATCAGCAAGCTGCTGGATATTGAGCTGCATCTGCGCGAAGGCAACAGCGACCTGGTGATCCGCACCGATCGTCAGCTAAACGAGTCTTCCAGTCACGGCATGGCCTATCTTATATTGTGTAAGTTCCTGCTGGCATTTACCCGCCTGTTACGTGGCGATGCCGAGGCGGTCATCCACTGGCCTATCGATGAGCTGGGCACGCTGCACCAAAGCAATGTGAAGAAAATTTTTGACGCGTGCCAGAATAATAATATCAGCGTGGTAGGCGCCTTTCCGAATCCGGAATCAGACGTACTGACGCTGTTTGAAAACCGCTATCTGATTGACAAGGTAACCCGCAAATTACAGGTGGTGCAGCCACAGGCCAGTATTATTGCCGAGCGACTGAAGGCCCGGCGTGAGCAACAGGAGGTATCAGCATGATGACCGAACAGGGGCGCGTAGTCAGCAAGTTGCTGCAGGGCGAATTCATTTGTCAGGTCAGTGATGAAGAAGGCTGGCGGTACCTGAAGCGCGGTGACACGGCTGACCAGATAGAGCCGCATCTGAACCTGTTGAACCGCACGCTGGCCAGTACCGCAGAGGGCGAGGTGTTTTTCGCAGGTTACCTGACCCTGGGGGAGGATGAGCGTAAAGTGCTGCATCAGCAGTTTCAGGAAACCGCCACCAGTCTGGTGCCGCTGGTAGAGTGGCTACTGCTGGTGCAGCAGGCCAGCGAGTCAGATATGCCTGTTACCATGGGCAATGCAATTCGTCTGAACGAACTGCAAAGCACCATTGAAGACACCCCGGCCTATGCCGAGCAGCTGGAGAAAATTTCCCGTTACCGGCTGTTTGGCTCCACCAGTGTGAATTTGGATGGTCAGTTAAAGCAGGTATTTAAACGCCTGACGGAGCTGGGCTACCTGCTCAGGCCGAATGCCGAAAAGCAGATCTACCTGGCCACCGGCAAAGTGGAACATCTCTATGAAATGATCCGGTTTATCGATGAAACGGAGTCACTGTCACTGTCAGAGCAGGCGGAGGCCGCTATTCAACAGGGTAGCCTGCTATGAGCCAGGTGTTAGTGCAGGCCGGCAACCGGCTGTTGAACGCCCTCGGGCGTCACAGCGAGTTGATTATGCAGGCGTATGTGAATGGGACAGTCACCGAACGGGACCACAGTCCCAAGGTGCTCGAACAGCTGGTGCAACTGGGGGTATTGTGGCGCCCGGATCCCGACAGCCAGCTGCGGCTGAAAAGTGCTGTGCGCACGTTGCTGGAAGGCAGCTTGCAGGATGAGCGCAGCCGCACCATTAATGCCAATATTGGCGCCTCGCTGGCAAGTCTTAAAACCCTCGCCGAGCACTATAAGGAAGCGTTGCACTACAGCCGTTACAATGACGCGACTGCTCATATGGGCGATCTTACGGAACATGTGTATCAACTGACCGAGACCCTCAGCAACAGTGTGCGGGTCATGTTCAGTCGCATTAATAACGAATTTGGCTATGTCGCCTCGGTGGACGCGAAAATTCGTGAGAATGAACTGGCGCAGGGGCAGGTGACGGACCTGTTATATCAGCTGGAGTGCTTTCGGTTTGATGAGCTAAGTGAAATCGCCGGCTCCAACCGGGAGCTACGGCACCTGCTGGTGGTGTCGCTGCAGCGAAGTTTCTCCCGGGCAGCGCAGGAGCTTTCCGTGGTGCAGGCCCGGTTACTGGATTTACTGGGGCGTTTCCGTGAGTTTCAGGGACGTACCCGCCTGCTGAAAGGCTACCTGTTACATATGGAGCAGCAACCTGACTTTGTGCCCGGTAATTACACCCGGCTGAGTCAGGTGCCGGTGTTGTTCAATCAGGCGGCAAGTATGCTCAGGCCGGCCGCCGCCGACGTCAATAATGTCAGCCACGAGGCGCAATTGCAGACTATTGTCGGGTCGCTCACCCAATTGCATAAACGTCAGCCTGAACACAGTCCATCGTCGCCCGACAGCGATATTGATGTGAGTGAACAGGCTACGGTCGCGCTGACTAAGGATCCCATCCACCGGGAAGTGGACAACTTCTTCTGTACGGTTATTGACACTGGCCAGCCCCGCTCGGCGCTGACCTATTATGCCGATCATCGTCTCAGTTTCGATCCGGAAGTCTGGATTTATCAGGTTATCGGCGGTTTTCAGGCGTTAAATGACACCGACAAACAGTATTTTGCGCTGGAGCCCCACGGGCGGGAAGACCGCACCTTTGATGGTAACTTCTATATTAATGATATTACCTTGGGGCTACGCTGAGGCAGAACACAGAAGGGGGTTAACACCCCCTTTTTTTATACCTAAAAATTCTAGCCGCCCGCCTTGGCTAATTACCCGCCACGCCTATAATTAATTTGGACATGGAAGAGTGAACTTTAGAAAAATGTCGGCCGTATACCAGTGGCTTATATGCACAATCCGCGTATGGACACCGTCAGCTGGCCGGTAGCAATCCGGCCAAGAGTTGTAGCGTCGAAAGCGCGACGCGTCAGGAGTATCGCTTATGTTTGTAACACCGCAACAAACCTTTAACGAGGCACTTGTCAGAATGTCAGTATTGCTTTATCAGGCAGACGGCATGGTCACCCTCACCGAACAGGACTACTTTGACGAGTTTATCGATTCTCTGGACTGGCAAAGTCCTATCAGCCAGACTGCCTTTCTGAATAACGCCATATACGAAACCCGTAAGGCACTCGATGTGGGGGATGGTGAAAAGTACCTGAAAGCGCTTCAACAGGACTTACTCTTTGACGCCGACAAGGCCATGGAAGTGGCAATGGCAATCACCGGCGCGGACGGTGAACGGTGTGACGAAGAAGCAGAGTTGCTGACCCTGCTGACCCACAAATTGCTGGCGAAAGCGCTGGTCAGCTGCGGACAGCATAACGG
>JBPEWW010000358.1:0-7022 GCA_052032275.1 Alteromonas sp.
CGTTTCGGCGTAAACGGCTTCAACATGATGCTTTGCAGCGTGCTGAAGCGAGGTGGCGCATTCTACGCTACCCGGGTTGGTTGTCAACACTTTTTTGAAAGTTATTTCTCAAAGCGCTTCCGGTTAACCCTCGCCACTAGTAAGCCTTAAGGTTAGTAGTGACTAACTTCTTCGGTCCGCTTTAGTGCGTTCCCGTTGAAGAGGAGGCGCATTTTAGAGATTTTCGGCGCACCGTCAACCGTTATTTAAAAAAAGCAGCAAAAAGACGTTCGATTGCCGAATATTTACCCACAACGTGCATTTTATCAGCGTTTCGCCCCGCTAATTTCACTTATCTCTGCCCTTGGTAAGTTTCTGTGGCTGTCGTTACCGGTGATCAGGCCTGCCGAAAACCTGGTTTTTTAGCCCCCAACCTTGCCCCCGCGGGGTCGCCACCCGCCTGTAACGGTGGACCAGTACCCGTAAGGTCGCTGTCCTTTCCTGCCAGGGTGCCAGACTATGCTGAGTGTTACTGTGCGCAGTTATGCTTTACCCTGTTATTTACCCCTACAGTAAAGCGGAAGGTTTTTAATGAGTATTCGTACATATAAAGGGAAGACCCCTCAGCTCGGAAAACGCACCTATGTCGATAGCTCGGCGGTCATCACCGGCGATGTGGTATTAGGTGATGATGCCAGTATCTGGCCGCTGGTTGCAGCCCGCGGTGATGTGAACAAAATTCGGATTGGTGCGCGCACCAATGTTCAGGATGGCACTGTTTTGCATGTAACCCGGCGCTCCTCACATCTCCCCGACGGGTTTCCGCTTATCATTGGCGACGATGTCACAATTGGACATCACTGCATGCTGCATGGTTGTGAACTGGGCAACCGGATCCTGGTGGGTATGGGCGCCATTATTATGGACGGGGTGGTGATTGAAGATGACGTCTTCATTGGCGCCGGTACCCTGGTTCCTCCCAATAAACGGCTTGAAAGCGGTTTTCTTTATGTGGGCAATCCTATGCAAAAGAAGCGGCCACTTAAAGACAGTGAACGGGCTTTTCTAAAACAGTCCGCCATCAACTACACAGAACTGAAAGACGATTACCTGGCCGAAGAGTAGGTATGCAGTGGCGGCGTGTAATGGTGTCTTATCAGGATGTCGCCGCGATTTGCTGACGTAATGCGCTCAGCACTGTGCCGGTTGCTGGCTGTTTACCTGTCCAGATGGCAAACGCCGCAGCCGCCTGTTCCACCAGCATGCCCAGCCCGTCCAGTGTAGTGGCTACCCCAAGCGCGCCAGCAGCGGCATTAAAGGGTGTCGCCGTTGCTGTGTACACCATGTCGTAGGTCGTGTGACATGCCGCAGTCAGTTCAGACGTCATTGCCAGCGGTAATTGTCCGGCCAGACTGGCCGCTGTCGAGTTGATGATCACTGTGGGTTTGATGGTGGCGCACGCCTCAGTCGAAATCACGGCAAGCTGCCCGTGGCCGGTATCGCGAGCGACCTGCTTTGCCTTGTCGAGGGTGCGGTTGGTAATATACAACTCATCGACTCCCGCCTGTAGTAACGGCGATATGACGCCCCTCGCTGCCCCGCCGGCACCAATCAACAGCACCCGGGCACCGGACAAAACAACCTGGTGGTTAAGTAAGTCGTTTACCAGACCGATGCCGTCCGTATTAAAGCCGGCGATATCGCCACTGTCAGTACGCATCAGGGTGTTTACGGCTTGCGCGTCCCGCGCCGCCTGATCGTCAACGTTCGCCAGCGCATACGCCTGCTGCTTGAACGGCATGGTAACATTGCAGCCAATAGCGTCGTCATCACTGAAAAAAGTGTGGACGGCCTCGGCAAATCCGTCTTCGGAGGCAAGGAGTTTAGCGTAGGTGATCTGTTCATCGCACTGCTGAGCAAACATCTGATGAATAGAAGGTGATAAACTCTGCGCTATGGGATTACCAAATACGGCGAACTTTTTCATGGGGCTACTGAACTTATTTAAACGAAAACCTGCCGCAGCGTCGACCTCACCCTATACGGCCATAGGAGGTGAGCCCACGGTGCGAGCGTTAGCGAACCGATTTTACGATATCATGAGTTCTGACCCGGTGGTAGCCGAGCTCTATGCTCTGCATCCGCAGCCCCTGGATAAAATCCGTCATATCTTTTTCCTGTACCTGAGCATGTGGCTGGGCGGGCCCCGGGACTATGAAGCACAGCGCGGCCACCCACGCTTACGGGCGCGCCACCTGCCCTACACAATCACACCGGCATTAAAAGTACAATGGATGTACTGCATGCGTAAGGCCATGCATGAGACGGTAACAGATGTGGCACTGGCGGAGCGCCTGCTGTCGGCCCTGGATGCGCTGGCCGAGCACATGGTCAATCAGTCTGAGCCCCAGGCGCCCCCTGGCGATTAACCTGCCTGCCAGGGGGACGGGAGTGACTACCAGTTGTGCGGCCGTAACCAGTCGCTGAGTGAGGCTTCGGCACTGCCCGGCGTCGGCGTGTAATTATACTCCCAACGCGCCAGTGGCGGCATCGACATCAGTATGGATTCAGTCCGCCCACCGGTTTGCAGGCCAAACAGCGTGCCGCGATCATACACCAGATTAAATTCAACATAACGGCCGCGGCGGTACAATTGAAACTCCCGTTCCCGGTCGCCATAGGGCGTTTGCTTACGGCGTTCGACGATAGGAATGTAGCCATCCAAAAAGCCATTGCCTACGGCCTGCATAAAGCCGAAACTCTGTTCGAATCCGGGTTCATTCAGGTCATCAAAAAACAGGCCGCCTACCCCACGGGTTTCATTGCGGTGCTTTAGAAAGAAGTATTCGTCACACCAGTGCTTGTATTTCGGGTACATGTCGTCGCCGTACGGCGCACACAACTTCTTCGCTACCTCATGCCAGTGTCTGACGTCTTCCTTAAAAGGATAGAAAGGCGTCAGGTCAAACCCGCCGCCGAACCACCAGATGGGTTTCTCACCTGGCTTTTCAGCGATAAAAAAGCGCACATTGGCATGGGAAGTGGGCACGTAGGGGTTATGCGGATGGATGACTAATGAGACGCCCATCGCCTGAAAGCTTCGCCCGGCCAGCTCCGGCCGTGACGCGGTGGCTGAGGCTGGCATGGCCTCACCGAACACGTGCGAGAAATTCACCCCGCCCTGCTCTATGACCGCGCCATTTTTTAATACCCGGGAACGGCCTCCGCCTCCCGCTTCCCGCTCCCAGCTATCTTCCTGAAAGTGCCCTTTACCGTCAGCCAGCTCCAGGGTCTGGCAAATATTGTCCTGGAGTGACAACAGGTAGGTTTTCACCTGGTCTATCACCACATCCGCATCCAGTAACTGTGCTTCATTGCTCTGCGTGGTCATTGTTACTCCCTGATTATGGCACCCGTGCGCCCGTCACGGATAACACTGGGTTTATCGTGGCCACCTAATGCGCCTTCCACGTAGTGTACGCTGTCGCCAAACACACTACGCGCCTGAGCCACCGACATGGCGGGCGGCTGACCGGATAGATTTGCACTGGTAGACACCAGCGGTTTGCCAAACTTATGGCACAACTCGCACACAACCGGGTGCGCCGAGACCCGCACCGCCAGCGTATCGTGGGCCCCTGTCAGCCAGGCGGGAGTGGTTTTCGCCTTCGGTAGGATCCAGGTAATATGACCCGGCCAGCTGGAAAAAATGGCGGTCCGGCGATCCTGACCAATGGCTTCGTCATCGACATACGGCAATAGCTGTGAATAGGTGGCGGCCACCAATATGACCCCTTTTTCCTGCGGACGCTGTTTCAGTGCCAACAGCTGCGCCACGGCCGCTTCATTATCCGGGTCACAGCCTATTCCCATTACCGCTTCGGTGGGATAGACCAGCAGCTGGCCACTGGTAAATGCAGTCAGCGCGGGATCCTGCGCTGGCTGGGAAGGTGTTTGTTCTTGCATGGGTGGTAACTCTGTTAACTCGCTTTGTATCCGCAGGCGGGTTGCGGGCACTGCTTGTGGCCTTTTTTGACGATAAGCACCCCCCATCCGCACGCCGGACACGTCTCATTGACTGGCGACGAATTTAGCACATATCGGCAGGCCGGATAATCGCTACACGAAAAAAACTGCTTACCGTATTTATTGGTGCGCTCCACCAGCTGGCCTTGCTGACACTTGGGGCACTGGATATGGGTATCGTCCTGCTGTTTCATCGGGGCAATATGCTGACAGTCCGGATAATTTGCACAGCCTATGAACATGCCGTAACGGCCTTTTTTCAGCGCCATCGGCGACTGACATAACGGGCACTCAGTCCCTTCCATCACTTTCAGCGTGGTGGTTTGCGTGTCGTAGAGTGGCTTACTGAAGTCACAATCCGGGTAGCCGGAACAGCCGACAAACGGCCCCGACTTACTGTTACGGATTTGCAGAGGTTTGCCACAGTCAGGACAGTCACCCAGTGCATGCTCTAATGCATGCTCCTGGGCACTGAATAAGGAAGGATCTATTTTCGTCATACCGGTCTCACCGGCGCGCCGGCAATAATATTAATGCAGCACCCCGTCAGACTCGTCAAATAACAAATCTTCCATTTGTGCATACGCATTTTCTTTACCGGGAACATTGAACAGTACCATCAGTACCACCCACTTGAGATCTTCAAGGCAAAACTCTTTGGAGTCTATTTCCATTACCCGGTCGATGACCATTTCCCGGGTTGAGGCATCCAATACCCCAACCTGTTCTAAAAAGAGTAAAAATCCGCGACATTCCACATCCAGACGCATTTGCTCCTGGTGGGTATAGATGCGGCTCAGACTGGAGTTTATTCCTTTGCAGAAATAAGGCTTTATGTCGGTTTCCTGCAAAGCCGCGAGCTTTTCAAGCCAGGCCAGCGCCTTATAAATTTCATCATGATGAAACCCCGCGCGCACCAGTTCATCAGTCAGCTCGTCCTGATCGACCCGGATTTCGGTTTCACTATGAATAAAATTTTCAAACAGGTACATGAGGATGTCGAACATGTTATTTCCCCCTCAATTTAACGTAGCCACCAGGGACGGCGGCCACCAAACCACGCAACTCGTATTCTAGTAATGCTGCCATTACTGCAGACACAGGCATGCTGTTGCGTTCGGCTATAACGTCTACAGGTGTGACGTCTAAGTCCACACTAGCTAATAATTTATCGGTTGCCAAGCTATTCACTTCACTTTTTTGTGTGCCTGTGTCACCTGCTGCGCCTGAATCTGACGCCGACACCGGTAACTCTTCGAGGATGTCGTCAATACCCGTTACCAGCTTGGCGCCCTGCTGGATTAACCAGTGACAGCCTTCGGTCTGAGGGTTCTGAATATTACCCGGTACAGCAAATACATCCTTGCCCATATTTGCGGCCAGATTGGCGGTTATCAAGGTGCCGCTCCTGATTTTTGCCTCCACCACCAGTGTGGCGAGTGACATGGCTGCAAGCAGCCTGTTTCTGCGGGGAAAATGAAACGGTCGCGGAGGTGTCCCTGGCGGGTATTCGCTAACCAGGCACCCGCCACTTTCCAGTATTGTCTGTTGCAAACTGACATGCTGGCGGGGATACGTCTGGTCTGGTCCGGTGCCAATCACCGCAATGGTAGCCCCGGCGCCGTGCAGGGCCCCTTCGTGTGCGGCCCTGTCGATACCAGTGGCCAGCCCGCTGATAACGGTGATGCCACGGTGACTGAGGGCCGCTGCCAGGGTGGTGGCGTTCGCTTTACCCGCCGGGGTGGCCCGCCGGCTGCCGACAACCGCCAGCTGCGGCCGGCCCAGACAGGCCAGATTCCCCAGGCAATATAACAGCAACGGCGGATGGTGGAGTTGTTTGAGTAACGCCGGATACGCAGGGTCGGTGTAGCCAACCAGATGATGACCCCCGGCGGACTGCGCCCACGCCAGCGCACGCTCAACGTGCGCGGTATCCGGGGTAGCCAGCAGGGTAAATACAGCGGCATACTCCGGCCATGCCTCAGACAGCCTGGCTGCGGGCGTTGTCACCAGCTGGTGCAGGGTCAGGCCGGTGTTTTCCAGCAGGGTCAGCCAGTCAGCGGGCTTCACGCCAGAACAGGCAGTGAGTGTTAACCAGTGATGGGCGTCACAGTCAGGGAAAGATGTCAGAGTCATGCCGTACCTCACGCGGGCACGGCACCGTACTCAGGGCCGGGCGACGATATTGCCGTCTTTTACCAGACCATCTGAGCGGGTAATGATACCGTAGCTCGCTTTATCGAATGTTTTGAAAACCACGAGTTCACCAATTTTGAGGGCCGGCTGCTCTACGGTGCTGCCATCGTTGAATACGCTGCGCACCACATTACTTTCGTTGGCATAGCGTGGCTCTTCACCGTCGATAATATCCGGCCCCTGGGCGTAAATGCCCATTACCGTACCGGGTGTCACATCTGCCCGGCCTAAATCGACAATCACCACATCGTGTTTACCCAGCAGATCGTGCTGGTGAAGATTACCCACGACCACACCGCGCTGACTGTCAGCCGGTTGTAAGATCATGTCCTGACCACCGGTAAATTCACCGGCGTACAGGCGATCGCCCCGACGGGCCTCAAAGTTAGATTCATCGACTTTGACCAGCCACTGATCTGCCGCCGCGGTTTCCACCATGCTGGCATCTGCCACATGATGTATTTGGATACCGAGCAGATCACCCTCGTCATTGGTGATAGTAGACTGCTTACGCACCACACGATACTGATCATTAGGCCGGCCGTAACGGCGACTCAGCACCAGGTCATCATTAACAAAACGCAGGTCGGCAGACTGATTACCTAACAAATAAGGCAGCATGTGGTAGCTGTCCTCATCCATAATTTCATTCTGGTTTACATACACGGCAATGGCCGACCACGGCAGCATGCCTATAGGGGACGGTTTGGTTTCTTTTACCAGTGAGGGTGACAGGGTCAGCCGCTTTTTATCGCGCACGACTTCCATGACCGGCTTGCCGTCCACCATACGAATGCGCAACACGTCGCCCGGATAGATTA
>JBPEWW010000359.1:0-1783 GCA_052032275.1 Alteromonas sp.
CCTGCATTACCCGTTGATAATACCGTAAATTGTGAATGGTATTCAGACGTGCGCCCAGGATCTCGTTGCACTTATCTAAGTGATGGAGATATGAACGAGAATAGTTTTTACAAGTGTAACAATCACAATTTTCGTCCAGGGGCGCCGTGTCATTACGGTGTCTGGCATTGCGGATTTTTACCACCCCTTCGGTGACAAACAAGTGGCCATTACGGGCGTTACGGGTTGGCATCACGCAATCAAACATGTCTACCCCACGACGAACCGCTTCCACAATGTCTTCTGGCTTACCCACACCCATCAGATAGCGGGGCTTGTCGTCCGGGATCTGCGGTGCAGTATGATCGATGATGCGGATCATATCTTCTTTAGGCTCGCCTACCGACAAGCCGCCAATGGCGTAGCCATCAAAACCAATGTCTTCCAGGCCAGCCAGTGAGATATCCCGTAGCGATTCATACATGCCACCCTGAATGATGCCGAACAGCGCAGCCGGATTATCACCATGCTCTGCCTTACTGCGTTTCGCCCAGCGCAACGACATTTCCATTGATAGCCGCGCTTCCTGCTCAGTCGCCGGAAACGGGGTACACTCGTCAAAAATCATGACGATATCAGAACCCAGTTCACGCTGAACCTCCATGGATTTTTCCGGCGTAAGCAGAATTTTTTCACCATTGATAGGTGAACGGAAGGTCACACCTTCCTCAGTAATTTTGCGTAAGTCGCCCAGGCTGAAGACCTGAAAACCACCACTGTCGGTCAGAATGGGCTTATGCCAGTTCATGAAGTCATGAAGATCGCCGTGTTGCTGGATGATGCCGGTGCCCGGACGCAACATAAGGTGAAAGGTATTGCCCAGACAAATGTGCGCGCCGCTTTCGGTTAGCTCTTCTGGGGTCATGCCTTTTACCGTGCCGTAGGTCCCTACGGGCATGAACGCGGGGGTTTCGACCTCGCCGCGTTCAAACTTCAGCCGGCCGCGTCGGGCACGGCCATCCGTTTTTAACAACTCATATTGCATGAAAATAAGATCCCTTGGTTTTGCGCCAGGCGCATGGGGTCGGATAAAAATTTGGCGGCGATTATACCAGTAATCGCCGCCAAATCATGCCCTCTGTGTGCAGAATTTATGTTACCCCGCTTCACGGGGGGCCTGTGAGGTCAGGCTTTCTCAATAAACATGCTATCGCCGTAGCTGAAGAAGCGGTACTCATTGTCTATGGCGTCCTGATACGCCCGCATCACGTGCTCCCGGCCGGCAAAGGCACTGATCAGCATCATTAACGTAGATTCAGGCAGATGGAAATTGGTAAACATGGCATCCACCACCTTGAAGTCGAACCCAGGATAAATAAATATCTCCGTGTCAGCGTAAAACGGCTGCAACAGGTCATTGCCACTTTCAGCCGCCACCGCAGCAGACTCCAGCGAACGCACTGACGTGGTACCGACCGCAATTACCCGTTTGCCCGCCGCTTTGGTGCGCAGGATGGCATCTACCACATCTTGCGGTACTTCGGCATATTCGGCGTGCATTTTGTGCGACTGAATGTCCTCAACCCTTACCGGCTGAAACGTTCCTGCCCCGACATGCAGGGTCACAAAAGCCAGCTCCACGCCTTTTTCTTTTAACCTTCGCATGATGTCATCATCAAAATGCAGGCCTGCTGTGGGGGCTGCCACGGCACCTGGCTTGGCATTATAAACGGTCTGATAACGTTCTTTGTCGCTGGTTTCATCGGGGCGATCAATATAAGGCGGCAGCGGCATATGACCGTAC
>JBPEWW010000036.1:0-9836 GCA_052032275.1 Alteromonas sp.
CTCCTTTGTTTTTCCCCCCCCCCCCCCCCCCCCCCCCCCCCCCACGCCGACACATTTGGTAACTATCTCACTGACAGTAATCTGCGGTTCGGGGTTCCGCTGGCAGGTGTTCACGGTATAGACTGTCCAACGGACTAGCCTCCTCACCATACTAACTCAGAATGACAAGAATACGGAGCACCGGATGCACACTGTGACCAATCCTATCCAGGCATGTAATGATATATTTTTCCGACCGAATGGCGTGTTCAAAGCCGTAAATGAGCATAACAACTGGTCGTGGATCCCGTTTATTATTGTGGTGCTGATGGGCTTATTACCCCAGTACCTGTACCTGAATACCGTGGATTTCGGCTGGTATCAGGACACCATCATCAATGCTCAGTATGGCGATTTAAGCCCGGCTGAACAGGACACATACCGGCAAGGCATGACGAAGACAGCCATTACGGCATTCGCGGTGGTCGGTACCGTCATCGGCATGATTGTAATCAATGCCATCGTTGCCACCTACCTGAATCTGGCTACCCGCTCTGACGAGACGAATGCCAACGGTTTTACCGACTGGTATGGCTTCACCTGGTGGGCCGGCATGCCTATCGTCTTCAGTGCGCTGATTGGTATCGTGTTGTTACTGCTGAACAACGATCCGCAGATAAGCCCGGCGATCACCCTGCCCCTGTCACTGGCCTACTGGTTTAATGTGCCGATGACCTCAGACTGGTTTGCATTTTTGCAGTCGATTCGTCTGGACACCATCTGGAGTATCTATCTGACCATGGTTGGCGTGAGTCAGTGGACGTCATTTTCAGTGAAAAAGTCAGCGGTGGTCGCAATTGCCCCGTTTGCCATTATCTGGAGCATCTGGCTGCTGGTGGTAGTGCTGTAATTACAAGGGTAACTGCACCGTGCGCGGCGTATTGGCGCGCTGCGGGCGGAAATAGCCGGTATCCTGATAAAATTGTTTGCGCTGGTGCGGCCACCAGCCCGGCACACCCAGCAGCGGCAGAGGTCTGAGGATGTCCGGCTGCTGAAAATCATCCAGCGCCGTGATCCTGGCGGTCACGGCCGCGTCTATCACGGCCCACTGCTGAACCTGGGGTAACGCCCGAAATCCGTCCGGCACCATCACCGCCAGCCACTTTCCGGTCAGGCCAGTAAATGGCGCCAGCATCATCTCTAAATTGGCGTGGCCAAACATCAACGGGGTGATCGTCTCCAGCCAGGTCTGGCGGTGATGCCATAAGACTTCCAGCCAGGCATGCTCAGCCAGCCCGGACAACAACGCATTACCAGCATTGCGGTGGCGCTGCTCTACAGCCAGCACCACACCGCACTCATCAAAATGGGTGAGCCGGTTACGCCTGGGCGTGCGCGGATGAACTCCATGCTGGCGGATATCGTCAACGTGCAACTGATTCAAATGCAGTTTCGCCTGGGGAAACTGCATCCAGATACAGGCATTAAACAGATCATGCCAACTGTGCTCCCGGGTGGGGATGCGATTGTCGCTACCGATAATTTCCTCATAATAGCGGGGGTCGTCTTCGTTTAGTTCAGACTGGGCAACAAACAGGGGGCCCTCCCATGCCGGGTGCAAGGCCTGCATTGTTTCACTGAGTTCACTGGCGGTGGGAAACGCCGGGCAGCCCGTTAAGTGCAACGCATCGAATAACGCGCGCACAGGCGGAGCAGCGGTTGCAAGAAATGTGTCAGGTTGCCAGGAAAAATCGGTAGATGTCATAGTCAGCAGTTGGTTAGCGCTCTGGATTTCTCTATACTGGCTGCCTATTGTAGAGCAAACAGAGACTAACAATGAAAAAAATTCTTTTGCCACTGGCAGCCACCCTTTCCGTGGCACTGACCGGCTGTTCGCCAGCCGAAGATCCGGATAAGCAGGGCAATGTCGCGCAGGACATCAATAACTTTGAAGAAGTGTATGCCAATATCACCGCCGACGATATTCGTCCGCCCCTCAAAACCCTTGCCTCTGACGAATTTGAAGGCCGCCTGCCGACTACGGCCGGCGAAAAGAAAACCCTCGATTTTCTGATCAGCGAGTTTAAAGCGGCCGGTCTGAAGCCAGGCAACGGTGACAGTTTCCTGCAGGAAGTGGCGTTAATGGAAATCAACGCCGATCCCAACATGGTGATGACCATTGGTGACAACGCCTTTCAATACAAACAGGATATGGTCGCCTCGTCTAAACGTGAGCAGGCCGAGGTCGCGCTGGAGAATTCGGAGCTGGTGTTTGTGGGCTATGGTGTGAATGCCCCTGAATACGACTGGAATGATTATGAGGGCCTGGATGTTGAAGGCAAAACCGTCGTTATTCTGATTAACGATCCGGGCTTTGAAAACCCCGCTAGCGGTAAATTTCAGGGCACCACCATGACCTACTACGGCCGCTGGAGTTATAAATATGAAGAAGCCAGCCGTCAGGGTGCAGCCGGAGCACTGATCGTTCATGAAACCGCGCCGGCCAGTTACCCCTGGTCGGTGGTCGCAAACAGCTGGAGCGGCGCCCAGTACGGTCTGGTCAGTGACGACGGGGGAGCCAGCCGGGTAGCAATGGAAGGCTGGCTTACCGTGGATGCGGCACAAAAAGTGTTTGCCGATGCTGGCCTGGATTACTATGAAGAAAAATCCAAAGCCATGCAGGGGCCCTACTCCAAACCGATGGATATCGCTGCTTCCGTGACGGTGAACAACACCTTTAAGAAGTCAAAAAGCTACAATGTGATTGCCACGGTGCCAGGCGCCGAGTTACCTGATGAGCATGTGATTTATACCTCGCACTGGGATCATCTGGGCAAAGACACGTCAAAAGAAGGCGACCAGATATACAATGGTGCGCATGATAACGCCACCGGTACCGCCGCGACGCTGGTCATGGCCCGGGCATTCGCAAAACTCAGTCCTGCCCCCCAGCGCTCGGTCAGCTTTCTGGTGGTGACTGCAGAAGAACAAGGCCTGCTGGGGTCGAAGTTTTATGCCAGCAATCCAGTGGTACCGATCGAAAAAACGGTAGCTAACATTAATATGGATGCCATGAATGTTCTGGGTAAAACCAAAGACGTTGCCGTGGTGGGGATGGGTAAATCTGATCTGGAAGACAACCTGAAGGTGGCCGCCGAACGTCAGGACCGCACGCTAACGCAGGAAGATAAACCGGAGGCGGGGTATTACTACCGTTCAGATCATTTCAGTTTCGCCAAGCAAGGGGTGCCGGCCTTGTACGCGAAAGGCGGCAGCGAGCCTGCTGATGAAGAAACCGCGGCATACCGCAAACGCATGAATGTGATCGTCAACGGCTGCTATCACCAGGTTTGCGACCAATACCGGGACAACTGGGATTTAAGTGGTATCGCTCAGGACACCCAGCTGCTGTTCGATGTAGGCTATCAGGTAGCCAACGCTGAAAACTGGCCGCAATGGAAGGAAAGCAGTGAGTTCCAGCGCCAGTAATCTTTGGTGCTAATTAGCTTATAAAGCCAGCCTGTGTAGGCTGGCTTTTTTATAGGTACTGCGCCAGCCCGGCAGCAGCCGTCCTCGCACGCTGGGCAGCGGGACTGCCGCCCGCGCAGGGCATGATTCCAAAATGGCACAAGATTCCGCTTGCAATTTTTCCTCATGCTGGCACATTCAAAGACACGCGTGTGACGCAACATAAAACAATAACAACACCACCGCTATCTCCCCGCGAGATCCGACAGAAAATCGCCTGAATTTTTCAACAAGTGACAAGAGAGAACTCGTTTTATGTGTGGTATTTTCGGTATCCTGGATATCAAGACCGACGTGTCTGAACTAAGAACACAAGCTCTGGATTTAACCAAACTGCTGCGCCATCGCGGCCCCGACTGGTCAGGTATCTGGAATAATGACAATACAATTCTGTGTCACGAACGCCTCGCCATTGTCGATGTCGATACCGGTGCACAGCCGCTGATCAGTCAGGATGGCAACGGGATCCTGGCCGTTAACGGTGAGATATATAACCATAAACGGCTGGCCGCTGACCTGGCCAACGACTACCAGTTTAAGACCCGGTCCGACTGTGAGGTCATCCTGCCGCTGTTTCAGGAGCGCGGCATAGACTTTATCGATGAGCTGGAAGGCATGTTCGCCTTTGTGTTGTATGATGCCAGCGAAGACGCCTACCTGATTGCCCGGGATCATATGGGCATTATCCCTCTGTATACCGGCTATGATGAACACGGCAACTTTTACGTGGCCTCAGAAATGAAAGCCCTCGCGCCGGTGTGCAAAACCATTAAGGAATTTCCTCCGGGCCATTACCTGTGGAGCAAACACGGCAAGCTGACCCGTTATTACCAGCGTGACTGGATGGACTATGACAATGTGGCGAACAATAAAACCGATTTAACGGCATTGCGTGATGCATTCGAAAAGTCAGTCAAATCACACCTGATGTCAGATGTTCCCTATGCGGTGCTGTTGTCCGGCGGGCTTGACTCATCGCTGGTGTCTGCCGTCGCCGCGCAGTACGTTGCCAAACGCATTGAAGACGAGGACAAGTCTGATGCCTGGTGGCCTCGTCTGCACAGCTTCTCTGTAGGACTGGAGGGTGCGCCGGATCTGAAGGCAGCCAAACAGGTCGCAGAGATGATAGGGACGGTCCACCACGAGATCCATTTCACCGTGCAGGAAGGGCTGGACGCCATCCGGGATGTTATCTTTCATCTGGAGACCTTCGATACCACTACCATCCGTGCTGCCACACCAATGTACCTGATGAGCCGTAAGATTAAGGCGATGGGAATTAAAATGGTACTGAGCGGCGAAGGTGCGGATGAGATATTCGGTGGCTACCTGTATTTCCACAAAGCGCCCAATGCCCGGGAATTCCATGAAGAGACCGTACGCAAACTTGAGCGCCTGCATATGTTCGACTGTGCCCGTGCCAATAAGGCAACGTCGGCCTGGGGTGTGGAAGCCCGGGTGCCCTTTTTGGATAAGAACTTCATAGACGTGGCAATGCGCCTCAACCCGAACGATAAGATGTGCCTCAACGGGCGCATGGAAAAATGGATCTTGCGTAAAGCGTTCGACAATGGTGAAACGCTGCCAGAAGAGGTCCTGTGGCGTCAAAAAGAACAGTTCGGCGATGGGGTTGGCTATTCCTGGATTGACTCCATACGTGACTTCGTCGACGGTGAAGTGACAGATCAACAGTTAGCCACCGCAGAGTTTCGCTTTCCGGTTAACACCCCGGATACCAAAGAAGGTTATTACTACCGGACTATCTTCGAAGCCTATTTCCCGCAGGAAAGTGCGGCCCATTGTGTGCCGGGAGGCAAATCTATTGCCTGCAGTACTGCCGAGGCCCTGGAGTGGGATGAAAGCTTTAAGTCAAACGCCGATCCGTCGGGCCGCTCCATGAAAGGTGTGCACGCCGGTAATAGCCATTAACCTCACGCCGCAGCGCTACGGCGCTGCTGGCCTTCCCTGCCTACTCTTTGCTGTCGCTCAAATCGCTGACTTTTAGCCATAACCTGGCATCGTCTAACGGTGTCTGGGCCGGCATCAGTGGATTTTCCATCGTGAAGATACGTCGCTTCGGCAAATTCAGCGAATTGAGCATTTCTTCATGGGTGGACATAAAGAGGGCATCAAACGAGCCATCTTCCAGGGCCCGCCTAAGACCGGTTTCAATGAGTCGGGCCAGCGTCGGGTTGCCCCGGTTGACGAAGAAGTACATCGCAGAGGGGTAATGAATTGCCAGTCTGGGCTCCAGAATAATATCCGGATCAAGCCCGGCCTCCTGCAACTCATTGGTGACTTCAATTACCGAACGGGGAAAGAAGTCTCCCCGGTTGCTGGCCAGCAGCTCCATGGCTTCCGGGTAATCCGGTACGGTGATGACGTTAAAGCCGTTCGCCTGCAGGATTTTGGTGTCGGGCCACTCTTCGCCCTGAATAGGCGCCAGCCCAATCAGCTCACGGGCTGAATTCACTGACCGAAACTTACCGCTGCGCTGGCGGTTAATTAAAAAGACGCGCAATCCGATCAGGCCTTTGGCAATCGGAATTCGGATGGGCAGCAGATCCTTCTCGCGCTGACTGTCGGTCATACTCCAGACCACGTTCACTTCGCGATTTTCCCGCAGCTGACGGAGTGCTTTGCCTTGCAGTAAAATGCGATCTGAGGGTTTTAATTCATACTTCACCCCCGTCTTTTCCAGTGCCAGGGTCAGCAGCGCACGGGGGTATTCATCGCGCAGATCAGCCTCTGATAACGGCCGCGGAAAAGTAATGGTCCACAGTGCGGCCGCTGCGCTGCCGCTCCAGGCAAGGATACAAAGTAACAACAGAAAAGCACGCATCAGGAAGCCGCCTGCGCACAGCTTACCTGCTGCGGTTTATCTACCACACATACCACCACACTCAGCAGGCCGGCATCCTGGTGCAGCGTGAACGAACTCACCCGCTCTCTGACCACATTCTGTTTCGCATCACGCCATTGCCAGTTGAGCTGTGCAAAGTAGGTATCGTCGGCCAGGGTCATTAACTGAATCAACTCAATGTCTAAGCTTAGCCCCTGATGTGCCCGGGCAATCTGCACAAACTCCGACAGTTTGTCATGGATAGCCCCGACAGTCAGGCAGGCTTGTTTGTCGCCGTCTGTGACAAACACAGTGGGACGCCCGAACATTGTTTCCAGCGCCGCGACATCGCCCTGTTGCAGCGCACTGGCCATTTGATGGAAAAACGCCCGGACTTCTGCTGTCATATGGATCCCTTACCGATTATTCAATACCGATGTATTTGTGTGTCTGTAACGATAGACGCCAGTTTCGCTGGATACAAGTCCTAACCGCCAGTGCTGTCGCTCTGGCCTGCTGACTGATAGGCTGCAGGCACACCTGCACATGGCTGATGTCATCCAGGCGTGCCAGCAACGCATCGAGCTCCTCGATGTGTTTCTCCATCGCCACAGGGTGCTTAATTTCATTGGCGCGCTGCAATGCCGATGTCAGCACGTCAAAGCCCCCTTTCATATCCACCTTTGGTGACACCGTGACCCATGTATCCTGGTGGCACAGCACCTCATAGGTGCCGCTGGTTTCTATTTGAGAAGTATAGCCCCGGGCGTGCAACTGGGTAGTCAGCTCACGTAGATCGTACATACAGGGCTCACCACCAGTGATCACAATATGCTTTGCCACGTACCCTTGCTGGTCGAACAGCGCCAACAACCCCTCGGCATCGGTTGCGAAGTGAGTCTCACTTTCTGCGTCTTTGCTGAGCACCCGATCGGCGGTAGTCACCAGCGCCTCATCCAGTGTCCAGGTGTGCTTCGTGTCACACCAGGGGCAACCCACCGGGCAGCCCTGCAGCCGGACAAACACCGCCGGGACACCGGTATGGGCACCTTCGCCCTGAATGGTTTCAAACATTTCGTTTATCTTTAAGGTGGAGAAATGACTCACAGAGTTATCCAATCGCAATATCATGTTGGGATTTTACCAAGGATCACATAAAATTCCGGGATAATTTCCTTACTTTTAATCACTATGTCTGAAAAAGTTGTCGTTATCTATTCCGGGGGAATGGACTCGTTTACCGTGTTACACCGCGCATTGCGCGAGGGAAAGGCGCCCTATGCGCTCACGTTTGACTATGGGCAACGTCACAAGAAAGAAATTGATTATGCTGCCAGGGTGTGTGACTCGCTGAATGTGCCCCATAAAGTAGTCGATATTTCTGCTATCAACCAGTTGATAGGCGGCTCCGCGCTTACCTCAGATATTGAGGTGCCAGCCGGTCACTACGAGGAGCCCAGCATGAAGCAGACGGTCGTCCCGAACCGTAATATGATTTTGTTGTCGATGGCGGTGGGCTATGCGGTCAGTCTGGAGGCGGAAAAAGTTTATTATGGGGCCCATTCCGGCGATCATGCCATTTACCCTGACTGCCGGCCAGAGTTTGTGCAGCGCATGAATGACGTATGTGGTATTGCCAATTACACGCCAGTAGAAATTGTCACCCCTTACCTGGATGTCAGCAAGACAGCCATACTTACCGATGGTCTGAATATGGGTCTTGACTACGGGCAAACCTGGACCTGCTACAACGGCAGAGAAAAAGCCTGCGGTAGCTGCGGGGCCTGCCAGGAAAGGCTGGAAGCATTTCGAGACAACCAGGCAGAAGACCCGCTCGAATACGAAAAATAACCTGCCCCACCGCGGTGGACAGCCACTTAATCTAGGACAGTCACCACTTAATCTAGGACAGTCACCATCAGACCACGGTTGTGGACAGCCACCTCAACTGAGTCGTCGTTTGAGACAGTCACACAAAATGGTTAGCTTTAGGTTAAATTCAGGCTGACTTGAATAGTCATCACTGTTTCAGAGGAACAGGAAAAGTGATTTGGTGACGCACTTCGCCTTGTGCTCGCGCGACTTAGCGTCGCGCAGCAACAAGGCGGGTAGCTGACTACTTTTGGCTTTCGGAAATGAAGTAAGATAATTCTTTGATGCAATGCCGCAGAACTGGATTCAAACGGGTATTTTTACCGTTCATTACGAACAGCTCGTGCTGAAACGGAAACAAGCTCCCCTTCGCGATAGGCACCAGGCCAAGGCTGGCGCCCTGCTCTCTGGCCATATAGTCTGGCAACAAGGCCACATACTCACCGGTCATCATTGCCGACATAGCTGCATCGTAGGAGTCTGAAAACGTTTGAATAGCCAGTCGACGATCGCCTTCAATGTAGTTGGCTGACGACAGCCCGGATATACCAATGGCAGGATAGTCTTCAATCTTGACGTCCGCCGGCAAATCGGTGTCTCGGTATTTGGCCAATGGATGAGAGGGCGCACAATACAGGCGGCCTTCGCACTCAATACCAATCGGGTGAAACGTCACAGATTCTGGCTTTACCATGTCATAGGTGGATACTACCAAGTGACATTCTCCCGACAATGCCACGTGCTCTACTTCGTTGTACAACCGCGTTTGGATATTGACGTGGATATCGTCAAATTTTTTCATCGTACTTTTTACCGCTTTACTCACAGCCAGGTGAACAGATAACGGTAATCCTGCCATCATCACCAGTGTGATATGGCCAGAATAATCATCGTGTAGAGACTTAAGGTTGAACACAAAGTTATCAAAGGCGTTGAAGATGCGTTTAGTTTCCTGGAAAACTACTTCACCTTCTTTTGTCATTTGAAAGCCACCCCTTCCCCGGTGACATAACACCAGGTCTAAGCGTTCTTCCAACTTTTTAATTGCCGCACTGATATTCGGCCGTTGCATCCGGAGAACAGGTTCAGCCGCTGTAAAACCATTACAGCTGGCCACCGCGTAAAATACGCGAAGTAATTTGATGTCGGATTCTTGCAGTCGGTTCAACATGGAGGCACCAGTTATAGGTATAGTTATGGATACTCAAGTTAGCATAATAGGCAACTGCGTTTGCGATTACAATCACAAATTTCAAGATTATACGCATGCTCCAACTAAGGTTGTTGCCTTATGGTCCGCTTCTGAGTTATCGACCAGCATACTAAACAGAAAGGGTATGGGTTGTTAAGCCGGCATTGTATCTGCCACGTCATCCCTGATGTGCTAACCCTACCCTGTGCGCCGACGTTCGCCGTTCATCAGCCGCCTTTTAGCAATGGCGCAACTCACCTCGGTTCCAAAATGCGTTTCTATTGCAGCGAGCCACGTGCACCAAAGCTTAGCTGAAACATTAAAGCGGCCCAGCAAGCTTGTGCTGTTGACCGGCTTGGCAATCGGCACTATTTTAAGCGATTGCGGGACTGACAATTCCACCAGGGCCAAATAATCACGGAA
>JBPEWW010000360.1:0-11229 GCA_052032275.1 Alteromonas sp.
ATAATATTGCGGATCGTTTGCTCAGAACTGCCGTCCCGCTGCATAGCCCTGCTTAGCTGTAGATCTTCCGGGCAGTCTATCACCAGTACCCGGTCTGCCATAGCAGTAAGGTTATTTTCTATCAGTAAGGGCACCGCCAGCACGGCATAGGCTGAAGTGCTGGCCTGAATGGCGCTCTCCATGCCTTTTCGAATAAGCGGATGCAGTAAGGCGTCAAGCCAGGCTTTATGGTCAGGCTGGTGAAAAACGATTTCCCGAAGCGCCTGCCGGTTCAGCGTCCCATCTGGCTGTAGTACCTTATCGCCAAACCGTGCGGCTATTTGCGCCAGCCCTTCAGAGCCGGGCTCTACCACCTGACGGGCAACCACGTCGGCGTCGATGACATCAACGCCAAGGGCACCAAAACAGTCGGTGACCAGCGATTTACCGCTGCCGATGCCCCCGGTCAGCCCCACTACCCAGGTGCGCGCCATTAGCCCAGTGCCCAGTTAATGTAGCTGCTGATAATAACGTCCTGATAAAGCAGCGTGATCCAGCCGGCTACGGCGAGATACGGACCAAACGGGATCGCCAGTGATTTACCCTTTCGCTGAATTAGCATCAGGGCAACGCCGGCAATTGCACCCACCAGAGAAGACAGCAAAATGATAACCGGTAATCCCTGCCAACCAGTAAACGCGCCCAGTGCAGCCAGCAGTTTAAAATCGCCGTACCCCATGCCTTCTTTTCCGGTAACCAGTTTAAATAGCCAGTAAACACTCCACAGACTCAGGTAGCCCGCAGCCGCGCCAATTATGGCGTCCTTCGGAGAGGCGAATACAGGGTACAGACTGATCAGCAGACCTACCCATAACAAGGGGAGGGTCAGCTGGTCGGGTAACAGCATTTTATCAAGATCGATAAATAGCAGTGCCACCAGCACATAAGTGAACAGCACCGCCCAGAGTGCCTGTTGCGACGGGCCGAAGTGCCAGGCCGTAAAGGTGCACGCCACGGCGGTCAATAATTCCACTAACGGGTACCGGGCGGAAATGCCAGCGCCGCAGGACGCACAGCGACCTTTCAGAAAAATATAACTGAGCAGCGGGATGTTTTCCCAGGCCCGGATTTTATGCTGACAATGGGGGCAGGTGCTGTCTGGCTTAACCAAATTGAATGGCGGTTGGGGGTCGGTGGCTGCCTGGGGAGAGAAGTAGCTTTGATACTCCTGCTGCCAGCTGCGCTCCATCATTATAGGCAGGCGGTGAATAACCACGTTCAGAAAGCTGCCTACCATCAGGCTCACTACAAAAATGAGCGAATAAAAGAACACCGGCGACACCAGGCTTACTTGAATAACCGACTCTATCATGATGCGTTACGTCTGCTGAAAAAGGCAAGACTGCCAGAATGACAGTCTGATAACAATGACAAGCAATGGCCTACACCACATTCCCCATCTGGAAGATGGGCAGGTACATAGCCACAATTAAGCCACCAATGACCACCCCGAGGACCGCCATGATCATGGGCTCCAGCAAGCTGGTTAAGCCATCGACCATATCGTCCACCTCGGCTTCATAGATGGTGGCGATTTTTGCCAGCATTTCATCGACCGCACCGGACTCTTCACCAATGGCGACCATTTGCGTGACCATGTCAGGAAAGACGTTGGTAGCGCGCATGGCGGTATTCATCTGCATACCGCCCGCAACTTCGTTGCGTATAAACAGGATAGCGTCGCGGTAAACGGCATTACCGGATGCACCTGCCGCAGATTCCAGCGCACCGATCAGCGGCACACCGGCAGCAAACGTAGTAGACAGTGTCCGGGTAAAGCGGGCAATACTGGCCTTTTTCAGGATTTCGCCCACCACCGGGGCTTTAAGCACTTGCTTATCGACACTGTCACGCAGCTTCTGCGAGCGCTTATGCGCACGCATAAACAAAAATCCGGCGACACCGGCACCAATGCCAATGAAAACACCGTAATTTTGTACGAACGCAGAAATGGCCAGCACAAACTGCGTAAAGGCCGGAAGCTCGGCGCCAAAGCTGCTGAATATCTCCTCAAACTGCGGCACCACGAAGATCAACAGGATGGTGGTCACAATGAACGCCACCACCAATACGGCGATGGGGTAGAACATGGCCTTTTTAATTTTTGACTTTAGTGCCTCGGCTTTTTCTTTGTAAGTGGCAATGCGGTCATAGATAGTTTCCAAAGCACCGGATTGCTCGCCGGTGTGTACCAGGTCGCAGTATAAATCGTCGAAATAATCGGGGTGTTTGCGTAGTGCGGTGGAGAGCGGATTACCGGCTTTTACCTCATCGGTAATCTCACCCAGTAACTTGCGCATGGAACGCTTGGCGTGGCCCTGGGCAATCATCTCCAGTGCCTGGATAAGGGTAACCCCAGCGGTCAGCATGGTGGCAATCTGACGGGAAATCACCGAAATGTCGGCAGCCGTAATTTTCTCATTGCCTCTGCCAAACAGCGGCGTGGTCAGCTTCTTCACCTTATTGGCAGATATACCCTGACGGCGCAGCAGGTTTTTCGCCTCCGCCAGCGAGGTAGCCGAGATTTCACCTTTACGGCTACCGCCGCGTTTATCTTTGCCTTGCCAGGTGTACACAGTTGCGGCCTTAGCCATGATGACTACCTCAGAGTACGATGTTACGAAATAAACAAGTGAATAAGTATAGAGACAAAAAAGCCCAGCGAAAACTGGGCTTTGTGTGAGTTATGTAGCCAGCACTAAATTAGCACAGAGTGGCTGGGTCACACGCTGATGCCCAGGTCACTTTACGGGTAGCAAAGTCCAGAGTCGGAGTCAGGGTGTAAGTACCGTTGCCAGAGATTGAAGAGTCAGTAGGCTTAGTGGCTACGATTACACCATTGGCCGTTGCCAGACCGGTAACACCTGCACCTGCGTTAACATCAGCAGGGATGCCTGCAGCACCGCCGTCACAGTTTGCCAGTACGGTGGCAGCATCGGCGCCGGCCTGAGTTTGGGCACACACTTCTACAGCAGACTTAGCCGCGGCGGTGGCGTTAACCACTTCAGTGAAACGCGCTTTTTGCGTGTAGTTCTGGTAAGCAGGCAGTGCGATGGCTGCCAGGATACCGATGATAGCAACAACGATCATCAGCTCGATTAATGTAAAACCTTTTTGGTTAGAAGCTTGTACTTGTTTCATGGTCTTTCTCCGGGACGCGTATGACGCTTTTCAAAATAAATAGCATTTAAAGTTACGTTATATACCTGAGTCGTCCTGTCTAACGGCCCCGGTACTTGTGTGTCAGTATAGGAAGACTTTTCTATCTGACAAGTATCAGAAATTATACCGTAGTGTTGCTTTTGTGTGCGTTTGCTCTGGCGCTTAGGCGGGCCTCACAGGCCCGGTAAGGTCTGCAGCCCGTTTGAACTGTCTACTGTAAAGTGACCCGTAAAGACAAATCTATTGCCTGAACGTGTTTGGTGAGCGCACCAGAGGAAATAAAGTCTACGCCCAGTTCTGCCAGTGAGTGTAGCCGCGCATCAGTAATGTTTCCTGAGACCTCCAGCTTACAGGCCCCCCGGGTGATGTCGACTGCCCGTTGGACCTGTTCATTGGTAAAATTATCCAGCATGACAATATCTGCGCCAGCCTCAATGGCCAGCTGTAACTCATCCAGCGACTCGACCTCCACTTCGACCGGCTTGCCGGGATGCGCTTCTCTTGCAGCAGTGACTGCAGCAGTGATACTGCCGCACGACATGATGTGATTTTCTTTTATCAGAAACGCGTCGTGCAGACCCACACGATGGTTTTTACCACCGCCGACGGCGACCGCGTATTTTTGTGCCAGTCGCAGCCCGGGCAAGGTTTTGCGGGTATCCAGAATGCGCGTCTGACTGTCGGCAAGGATAGCGGCATAATGGCTGGCAGACGTCGCTGTGCCTGACAATGTCTGCAAAAAGTTCAGTGCGGTACGCTCGGCGGTGAGAATTCCACGGGCCGGCCCCTGCAGCGTCGCCAGTCGCGTATCGGCCGCAACTTTGTCGCCATCGGCGACGGCCCAGTCAATCCGTATAGCGGGGTCAATCTGCGCAAAGGCGCTGGTGGCCCAGTCGGTGCCACAGACGGTGCAGTCCTCCCGGGTAACAATGTGGGCGGTGGCCTGTTTGTCAGCCGGAATCAAATTGGCAGTAATGTCATTGGCAGGTGATAGCTCTCCCCCCAAATCTTCTGTAAGTGCCAGGGCAACCTGCGCGTGGATAGTGCTAAGGTCTGGACGGGCCATGGTGTCAGGTACTCGTATTCGCTAAAGGGTACGCAATATTAACCATTCCCCACGCTGAGTAAACTCCAATTGTTTCAAAACACTCATTCCCAGCAAAATCTGGTCGCTTTGCATACCGGGATTGAGATTGCCCCGGACATCATTAAGTTCTATGTCACCGATTTGCAGGCGATCAATGCGGGTCTCGGCGACTGTCACGGTGCCATTCGCGGTTTGCGCCAGCCCGCGTCTCCCGGCCACCAGACCCAATTGGTTTTGCAGGTGGGCGGGCACGGCGACATCGGTGGCGCCGGTGTCCACCAGGAACGTGACCGGCGTCCCGTTTATAAAGCCGCTGGTGACATAGTGGCCGGCACGGTTTTGCTTAAGTCTGACTTCCGTCTGGTTGTCTATGCGCATGGACTGGGGCTGCTGGTTAGGGTTAACCTGTTTCTCCAGCAAGTCGCCGAACACCAGAATCAACAGGGCAAAGGCGCTCACCCAGGCCAGGACATACATCCATTTACCGGTACCGCTGGAGTTTTGGGTCATGCATTCCTCTTTTTTGTTGTTGTGTCGAAAGCTGGTTGAGAGATAGGGGAACTGATGTCACACTTTCTGAATAAGTTTGTCAATGTGGCAGCCATGAATACCAACCCTGATCTCTATCCTGACGCGGCGCAAATACACAGTGATTTTTGGGATGCACGGCCGGCATCGGCAGCAATTTCGCTGCTGGTGATCCATAATATCAGTTTACCTCCCGGACAGTTTAATACGTCTGGCATTCGGGATTTGTTTACCGGTAACCTGGACCCTTCCGCCGATCCGTTTTATAAGCAAATTGCTGACTTACGGGTATCAGCCCATTGTGTTATTTACCGCTCCGGCCAGGTCGAGCAGTTTGTGCCGTTTTCCGGACGGGCCTGGCACGCCGGGGTGTCATCGTTTCAGGGCCAGGCGCGGTGTAACGACTATGCTATAGGTATTGAACTGGAAGGCACCGACTCACAGCCTTACACAGCGGCGCAGTACCAAACGCTCTATGCGGTAAGTGATTATATTTTAAAGCAGTATCCTCTGATCACTTGTGGCCGGATAGTCGGGCATAATGATATCGCTCCGGGGCGCAAGACCGATCCCGGCCCGGCGTTTGACTGGTGTCGTTTCCGTCAGGCGCTGTTTTCAACAAGGGATTAAACGCAATGATGTTAATAAGTTTGTTGCTGGTGCTGGCGATCGAACGCAATGGCGTAAAAACACCTCACTGGCACATCGAACACTATGGTGCCCGTTATCGTAGCTGGCTTACGGATAAAGGCTGGCTATCTGAACACAGTGCTGACTGGCAGGTGTGGCTGCTGTTACTGCTGCCAGCCCTGCTGCTGGGCTGTCTGGAGAGCTGGCTGCTGGGTGCCTTCCTGACGTTTGTTGAGCAAACGCTGGTGCTATTTATTTGCATTGGCTGTCCGGCACTACGGGCGACGTATAAGCACTTCCTCCACGCAGCGGACCGGGGCGATCTGGAAGCCTGTGCGCATTACTCCGATCAGCTCGGCCACAGCGAACAGGCTGAGTCAGATGAGCAAAGTGCCGCCAGCCGGGAAGGCAAAACCTTTGGTCAGCATCTGACCTGGCTGAACTATCAGCACTATGCGGCAGTGATCCTGTGGTTCCTGGCATTTGGCGCCCCCGGTGCCTTGTTTTACAGTGTCACCCGGGTGATCCATGAAGGCTTTTGTCGCGACGGCCTACCACTCCAGGCCGCCACCGCCCGGTTGCTGTTTGCCCTGGACTTTATTCCGGTGCGCATTGTGGCATTCGGCATGTTAATGATGGGGCACTTTTCCCGCGCCTTCCCGTTGTGGTTGCGGTATCTGTCCGACGTGGCGGTGATGCCGGGCCGTTTACTTACCGAGGTCGCCGGGCAAGCAGAAGTGCTCAGCCCCGAAGAACAGGCAGCGCAGCAGGAGAATGCGGCAGTAGAGCCGAAAGTCCTGGTCAGGCTGGCGAAGCGCAACGTGGTATTTCTCCTGGCAATCACTGCTGTACTTACCTTAACCGGCCTGCTTCCTTAGTGTGGAGTGCGGGTCTGCTTGCATACTGTCTTAATTCTGGTCTGCATGGAGGCTCGTCAGACCAGTTCATCAAAAGCCATTTTCTGCAACAAATTCAACCAGAAAGCTTAACAACGCCGGCAGATTACAAGATGTTAAAGGGGGAAACTATTTACCTGTTAGCTAATCTCACCTACACTGTATAGGTAAAATGGTATTACCAATTCTGGGTGGCACAGTAAACTTGTTTACATTTTAGCCGCCTTTTTTGTAAGCGGGACTAAGATAAATGCGTCAAGGACGGAAAAAACTGTCAGATGTCATTACCGAGCAACTGGAATCAATGATTCTGGATGGCTCGCTATTGGCTGGCCAACAGCTTCCGCCCGAGCGGGAACTGGCGCAGCAGTTTGATGTATCCCGGCCATCATTGCGGGAGGCAATCGGCAATCTGCAGGTACGGGGGTTAGTGGAGCGTAAGCAGGGTGGCGGCACCTTTGTTAGCCGTGAGCTCAATGCCACCATGACCGACCCGCTGATGGCGCTGATCAGCCGGCGGCCGGAAACGCAGTTTGACTTACTGGAGTTTCGGCACGCACTGGAAGGCATGGCGGCATATTATGCGGCATTACGTGGTCAGCCAGAGGATTATCAGGCATTACGCCGGGCACTGGATGATTTACCCAAACCCGCAAAAAATGAAAGTAAGCATGCACAAGCGCAGGCGCTGGGGCAGTTTTACATCATCATGGCACGCGCATCACACAATATGGTGTTGCTGCATGTGATGAGTACCATGCAGACAATGTTAATTGAAAACATTGAGAAAAACCTTGAGATGCTAGCGCAGCATACTAGTGTCGTGGATGACATCGCGCGGCAGCGCTGTGAAATCGTTGACGCCATCGCGTCACGGGATCCGGAAGCTGCCCGTCAGGCATGTAATGCGCACCTGGCTTTCATTGAAAAAACACTGCTGGATATCAACAGGCGTGACAGTCGCGTACAACGCGCACTGCGACGACTGGAAATATAATGGACGAGAAGTCCGCTATACACAGCCGGTGCACATCGAATGCATCGTGCTCATACAGGGTGAGCCACAAGGGCTTGCTTTAAGTAAAACGTAGTTTAGGTATCCATCCTGCGGGGCAAAATGACTCCGGGGGTGGTTTTCTATATTAGCAAACATAGGATGGCACCATGACTGATATGATGCACCAAGATGTGGATCCTCAAGAAACCCAAGAGTGGTTGGATTCGCTAGAGTCAGTTTTAGAAGAAGAAGGTACAGAACGGGCTCACTTCTTATTAGAGTCACTAATTGAAAAAGCACGCAGAAATGGTGCCCACTTACCCTATGATGCAACCACCGCATATATAAACACGATTCCGCCGGGGCAAGAGCCTACTATGCCCGGCGATCAGACCATCGAAAGCAAGATCCGTAATGCGTTACGCTGGAACGCGTTGATGATGGTACTGCGTGCATCGAAAAAGAATTTGGAGCTTGGCGGACATATCTCCAGCTTCGCTTCCTCTGCCATGTTGTATGATGTGGGTTTTAACCATTTTTACCGTGCGCCGAATGAAAAAGACGGCGGGGACTACGTGTTTTATCAGGGGCACGTCTCGCCAGGCATTTACTCCCGCGCCTACATCGAAGGGCGTCTGACTGAAGAGCAGCTGGACGGTTTCCGTCAGGAAGTGGACGGCAAGGGCTTATCTTCTTACCCGCACCCTAAACTGATGCCTGACTTCTGGCAGTTCCCCACGGTATCGATGGGCTTAGGGCCAATGCAGGCCATTTATCTGGCCCGTTTCCTGAAGTACCTCACTGACCGGGGCATTAAGGATTGCTCTGAACAGCGCGTATGGTGCTACATGGGTGACGGCGAGTGTGATGAGCCAGAATCATTGGGTGCTATCGGTCTGGCTTCCCGTGAGGGCCTGGACAACCTGACGTTTGTTATCAACTGTAACCTGCAACGCCTGGACGGGCCGGTCCGCGGAAACGCCAAGATCATCCAGGAGCTGGAAGGCAATTTCCGTGGCGCTGGCTGGGAAGTCATTAAGGTCATCTGGGGTCGCTACTGGGATCCACTGCTGGCCCGCGATACGTCTGGCAAGCTGCTAGATCTGATGAATGAAACGGTCGACGGTGAATACCAGAATTACAAAGCCAAGGGCGGTGCGTACACCCGTGAAAAGTTCTTTGGCAAGTACCCGGAACTGAAAGAAATGGTGTCCAACATGTCAGATGAAGATATCTGGCGCCTGAACCGGGGTGGACACGATCCGGTGAAAGTCTATGCTGCTTACGATCGGGCAGTAAAAACCAAAGGCCGCCCACAGGTTATTCTGGCGAAAACCGTCAAGGGCTATGGTATGGGTGCCTCAGGTGAAGGCAAAAACATTGCCCACCAGGTGAAAAAGATGGACATGGAAGGCGTGAGAGCCTATCGCGACCGCTTCAACATTCCGGTAAAAGACAGCGAGCTGGAAAACCTGCCGTACTACAAGTTTGAAGACGACAGTGAAGAAATGAAATACCTGCGCGAACGACGCGAAGCGCTGGGCGGGTATATGCCAGTGCGCAGAGCAAAATCCTCTGAAGACTTGCCAGCGCCTGCAATGAAGGCCTTTGAAGCTGTCACCAAAGGGTCCGGAGATCGCGAAATCTCTACCACCATGGCGTTTGTTCGCGTGCTTACTGCATTGCTTAAAGACAAGCAAATTGGCAAGCGCATCGTACCAATTATCCCGGACGAGGCCCGTACCTTTGGTATGGAAGGTCTGTTCCGTCAGGTGGGCATTTACTCCTCCCAGGGCCAGAAGTACGAGCCACAGGATTCTGACCAGGTTGCTTACTACCGTGAAGACAAAAAAGGCCAGGTGCTGCAGGAAGGCATTAACGAACTGGGCGCAATGGCATCCTGGCTGGCGGCTGGTACCTCGTACAGTCTGAATGACCTGCCAATGGTTCCGTTTTATATTTACTACTCAATGTTCGGGTTCCAACGTGTGGGTGACCTCGCGTGGGCGGCCGGTGATTCACGTACCCGTGGATTCCTGATAGGCGGTACCGCGGGACGCACTACGCTTAATGGTGAAGGCCTGCAGCACCAGGATGGCCACAGCCATACCCAGGCTGCGCTGATCCCGAACTGTATCAGTTACGACCCCACTTACGGTTACGAAGTGGCGGTAATCGTGCAGGATGGTCTGCGCCGCATGTTTGAAGAACAGGAAGACGTGTTCTATTACCTGACTGTAATGAACGAAAACTACGTTCAGCCAGCAATGCCCAAAGACTGTGAAGAAGGCATTGTGAAAGGTATCTATAAGCTGGATACCGTAGGTAAGAGCAAGAAGAAAGTGAAGCTGTTGGGTTCAGGCACTATTCTTGAGCAGGTCCGTGAAGCAGCCACCAAGCTGGCGGATGACTTCGGGGTAGAAGCCGAAGTTTATTCAGTCACTTCGTTCAACGAACTTGCCCGGGATGGAATGGATTGTGACCGTCACAATATGCTCAACCCGGATGCCGATGCGCAAACCCCGTTCATCACCCAGGTGCTGAATGACGGTAACGATGGCCCTACTGTAGCGGCGACCGATTACATTAAGAATTACGCCGATCAGGTGCGCAGCTTTGTGCCAGGCCCATACCGCGTACTGGGCACGGATGGCTTCGGTCGTTCCGACAGCCGTGCCAACCTGCGTCGTCATTTTGAAGTAGATGCGGCTCACGTAACGTTTGCAGCATTATACGAACTGCATAAAGCGGGCGATGTGGATGCGAAGACGTTATCCAAAGCCATGAAAGATCTGAACATTGATTCAGACAAAGTTAACCCGCTTTACGCGTAAGTTCACGGAGACTCAGAATTATGTCAGATATCAAAGACGTTCTTGTACCCGACCTTGGGGAAGACGAAGTTGAAGTTATTGAACTCTGTGTGGCAGAGGGTGACGACGTTGACGCCGAAGACTCGCTGGTTACTGTAGAAAGCGACAAGGCCAGCATGGACGTGCCGGCGCCGTTCGCCGGTAAGGTGAAAGAGTTGTGTGTCAAAGTTGGCGATAAAATCTCCCAGGGAGATTTGCTGGCCAAGCTGGCTGCGGCCGGCGAGGCCGGTGGCGATGATGCTGAAGAGCAGGAACAAGCTGAAACTCAGTCAGCGGCAGAGGAGTCATCTGAAGCCGAAGACAAGCAACAATCTGCACCTGCTGAAGAAAAAAGTGCTGGCAGTGGCGGTAGCAAGACCATTGAAGTGACCGTGCCGGACATTGGCGACGAATCTGACGTGGACGTGATAGAGGTTCTGGTCGCCGAGGGTGATACGGTTGAGGCGGAAGACGGCCTGATCACGCTGGAAACCGATAAAGCCACGATGGACGTGCCCTCGCCGCAGGCTGGCAAGGTTGTTAGCCTGTCGGTGAAAGAAGGTGACAAGGTCAGTGAAGGGTCACTGGTGCTGACCCTGGAAGTGGCAGGTGAAGATGACGGCGAACAAGCGACATCCGACTCTGCCGGCGATGACACGCAGGCTGACACAAGTGCTGATGAAGGCGCGGGCGAAGCGACTGAAGAAGAAATTGAAGTCAAAGTGCCTGACATTGGTGATGATGCAGATGTCGACGTGATTGAAATTCTGGTGGCAGAAGGCGACACCATCGAAGCGGAAGATGGCTTAATCACGCTGGAAACCGACAAAGCCACCATGGATGTACCCGCGCCGAAAGGCGGCACTGTGACCAAGCTGTTGGTCAAACAGGGTGACAAGGTCTCCGAGGGTTCGTCGGTACTGATGCTGAAAGTGAAAGGCGAAGCGCCGAAGGCGGAAAGTAAGCCGGCACCGAAACAGGAGTCGCAGAAGCCGTCTGAGTCGTCAGCGTCGCAGGACACTAGTCGTCCTAAGCCGC
>JBPEWW010000361.1:0-16527 GCA_052032275.1 Alteromonas sp.
CCATTCATACGGTCATTGTGGGCCCGGAAGGCAAGCCGGTGGAAATTCAGATCCGGACCCAGAAAATGCATCAGGATGCTGAGCTTGGCGTGGCCGCCCACTGGAAGTACAAAGAGGGCTCTGCCGGTAAGAGCTCCGGGTTTGACGACCGGATTAACTGGTTACGGCGCATCCTGCAGTGGCAGGAAGAGGTGGCCGAGTCCGGCGATCTGGTGGAAGAATTACGTAGCCAGGTGTTTGACGACCGGGTTTATGTCTTTACGCCGAAAGGCGATGTGATTGACCTGCCTCAGGGGGCGACACCACTGGATTTTGCTTACTATATTCACACCAATGTGGGGCACCGGTGTATCGGCGCCAAGGTGAATGGTCGCATTGTGCCCTTCACCTATCAGTTACACAGCGGTGATCAGGTAGAAATTCACACCGGCAAGGCACTTAACCCAAGCCGGGACTGGATGCATCCCGGACTCGGTTATGTGCATTCCTCCCGTGCCCGCGCCACTATTCATTCCTTCTTTAAAAAGCAGGATCGGGACAAAAACCTGATCGCCGGTAAAGAGCTGTTGGAACGGGAGCTGACCCGCGCCAACCTGCCACTGAAAAGTGCCAGCGATGCCTGTGAACGCTTCAATATGCATACACTGGACGACCTGTTTACGGCTATCGGAGCCGGGGACGTCCGGGTGATGCAGGTGGTGCATCACCTGCATCAGCTTGCCGCGCCACCGCCGTCTGACGATGAACTCAGTCCGAAGGTGAAAACCCGCAAGCGAGCCGGGGCAGCGGGCAAAAGCGACGCCGTGGTGGTGCAGGGAGTAGGCCATTTGATGAGCCAGCTGGCTAACTGCTGTAAACCGGTTCCCGGTGAGCCGATCATGGGGTATATCACCCAGGGGCGGGGGGTGAGCGTGCACAAAGAAAGCTGTGATCAACTGCAAAACCTGCTCATTCAGCATCCGGAGCGGCAAATTGAAGTGAACTGGTCTGACGAACTCAATGTGGGCTTCGAGGCCGCCATTGATATTTATTGCAGTGACCGAACCGGTATTCTGCGGGACATTACCACGGTGCTCGCCAACGAAAGTGTGGCCTTGCTGGGGGTAAACAGTGAAACCGATAAAACCCGTCAGTCTGCCGTGGTGGCCATTGCGGTCGAGGTCCCCGATCTGAATACCCTGTCACGGGTAATGGGACGGCTGCGGCAGTTAAAAGGAGTGGTGGATGCCAAGCGAAAGCAACACTAACCCGCAGGATCAGCTCCAGCGTCTGGTAGCCGTGATGGCTGCTTTGCGCGACCCGCAGTCAGGCTGCCCGTGGGACCTTGCTCAGACGATGTCATCCCTGACCCGCTACACCATTGAAGAAGCATATGAGGTGGCGGATGCCATCGCCGGCGGTAAGCCGGATGAGATTTGCGATGAGCTTGGCGATTTGCTGTTCCAGGTGGTGTTTTACGCACGCCTGGGGGAAGAAAGTGGCGACTTTACGCTGCAGGATGTGGCCCGTGCCATCGCCGACAAGCTGGAGCGCCGCCACCCGCATGTGTTTGCCGGCCAACAGGCCGGCGACGCCCGCCAGCTTAATACGCAGTGGGAGGCCATTAAAGCCGCTGAACGGGCCGGTAAAGCCACGGCCACCGACACCCTGCTGCTGAATGATATTCCCAGCGGCCTGCCGTCACTCAAACTTGCCCATAAAATGCAAAAGCGTTGTGCCACTGTCGGTTTCGACTGGCCCGATGCGACGCCGGTGATGGACAAGGTGCGCGAAGAACTGGAAGAGATCCAGCAAGAACTGGATGCCCCAGAACGCGACCAGGCCGCGCTCGAAGAAGAGATTGGCGATGCGTTATTCGCAATGGTAAATCTGGCGCGGCACTGTCAGGTTGACGCTGATACGGCATTACGCAACGCCAGTCATAAATTTGCAAGGCGCTTCAATGCCGTGGAAAAACAGGCCGGGTCACTGCAGCAGAATTTAGCCGACATGAGTCTGGAGCAGATGGAAGCGTTATGGCAACAGGTGAAGCGCCAGTCCCGCACCTAGTATCATGCCCGGTGTGTTACCTCTGCATGGCCATACGTTGCAGGCTTCTGATGGCGAGGCGGTTTGGCTGACCGGTGGAGTGCCAGGCGGAAGCTGTGCAGCCAGGCATTGCCAGACCGTGTTTTGGGGTAACCAGCAGTCTGCGCTTTTTAGGCAAAAAGATCGCATTGGGGGTTCGCTTTTTACCCAAATCCTGTATAATTCGCGCCCTGCCCAGTTACGCCCACCTTTGGGAAGGTGGAAGAATCAATCGGCTCGAAGGGGTCACGCAATTGATTTTTAAGGTGATTTTCTGACGCAGAAAATCAGTAACGACGATATTATTCGGGTGAATTTTAATGAAAACTTTTGTTGCTAAACCAGAAACGGTAACTCGCGACTGGTATGTGGTAGACGCCACAGACAAAACTCTTGGCCGTTTGGCATCTGAAATTGCTATGCGTTTGCGCGGTAAGCATAAGCCAGAATACACGCCTCACGTTGACACCGGTGACTACATCATCGTGGTAAACGCTGAGAAAGTAGCGGTAACTGGCCGTAAGGCGCAAAACAAGATGTACTATGCTCACACAGGGTACCCAGGTGGTCTGAAAGAGACAAACTTCGAAAAGCTGATTGCTCACAAGCCAGAAATGGTGCTTGAGAAAGCAGTGAAAGGTATGTTGCCAAAAGGTCCTCTGGGCCGTGCAATGTTCCGCAAATTGAAAGTTTATGCGGGTGCCGAGCACACGCATACTGCACAGCAACCACAAGTTTTGGACATCTAAGGAGCAACTGACATGGCAGATACTCAATACTACGGCACTGGCCGCCGCAAAAGTTCTACTGCTCGTGTGTTCCTGCGTCCAGGTACAGGTAACATCACAGTAAACAAACGTCCTCTAGACGAGTACTTTGGTCGTGAAACCGAGTGCATGGTGGTTCGTCAACCACTGGAACTTGTAGAGATGACTGAGAAGTTTGACGTTTACATCACCGTTTCCGGTGGTGGTTCAAACGGTCAGGCTGGTGCAGTTCGCCACGGTCTTACCCGTGCACTGATGGACTACGATGAAGCACTGCGTCCTGCCCTGCGTAAAGCAGGCTTCGTTACACGTGACGCCCGTCGCGTTGAACGTAAGAAAGTGGGTCTGCATAAAGCACGTAAGCGTCCACAGTTCTCGAAGCGTTAATTTTTACGTTTTGCAAAAACCCGGCTTTGGCCGGGTTTTTTTATGTCTGTGAAAAAGTGCGGGTAAAAACCTGTGCGAAATAAACTAACACGGAATTAACTAACGTGGTGAAAATGTCATAAATTCACCGCTACTACGCTAACTGACGGTAACTGCAAAGAAATCTGTGCCTGCGGTTATAACTATTTCACCTATTAATGGCAGTAAAACCTTGTATATTTAAGGGGTTTTCCCTTATCATTTCGGGTCGAAAATAATGACAAACTTTCGTGGGTTGTGAGGCGTACTAAAGCGTGCTGTCGAGCAATTTTCATGACAAGCCGATATGGCAGTCTGACCCTGAACACAACAATACGTGATGCTGGTCAGTCACCATAACTATCCGAACCTGGAGAAATGTGGATGAGCAATGTATCTGTAGATGCAAAAGAGTCTGCACAAACTGACAAACAGCCACAAGACAATACCCGTCGGCGCTTCCTCACGGTAGCCACGTCCGTTGTTGGTGGCGTAGGTGTTGTCGGCGCGGCAGTGCCTTTTGTTGCGTCTTGGAATCCGAGTGCAAAGGCGAAAGCGGCCGGTGCTGACGTTGAGGTGGACATCAGTGCAATCGAGCCTGGTCAGCTAATTCGTGTTATGTGGCGAAGCAAACCAGTATGGATTGTTCGTCGTACGCCGGAAACCCTTGAAGCATTAAGCAAGCATGAAGACAAGCTGAAAGATCCTAACTCTGAAGCTGAACAACAGCCTGCGTTTGCTCAGAATAAATACCGTTCACTCAAAGAAGAGTACCTGGTGCTGGTAGGCATTTGTACCCACCTGGGCTGCTCTCCACAACACCTTAAAGACGGCGCGTTTGAAGAGATCGTTGAAGGTGTGCCAGAAGGGTTCTTTTGCCCGTGTCACGGCTCCAAATTCGACATGGCAGGTCGCGTATTTCAAAACGTACCGGCTCCACTGAATCTGGTGGTGCCTCCTTATCAGTTCGTCGATGACAACACCGTTATCATCGGTTCAGAAGCGGAGGTTGCGTAACATGTCTGGTTTCTTAGCCTGGATTGAAGAACGTATCCCAATGATGCGCGTGGCCAATATGCACGCCATCCAGTATCCTGCCCCACGAAACATGAACTTCTGGTATGTGTTTGGCTTTCTGGCCACCATTGTACTGGTAAACCAAATCGTTACGGGTATCTGGCTCACCATGAGCTTTGAGCCTTCTGCTGAGCGTGCGTTCGCGTCAGTGGAATACATTATGCGTGAGGTCGATTACGGCTGGATCATACGCTACATGCACAGCACCGGCGCTTCGGCGTTCTTTATCGTGGTATACATGCATATGTTCCGCGGAATGATTTATGGTTCGTACCAGAAACCCCGTGAACTGCTGTGGGTATTTGGTATGTTCATTTATCTGGCGCTGATGGCTGAAGCCTTTATGGGCTATGTACTGCCATGGGGTCAGATGTCTTACTGGGGCGCGCAGGTAATTGTCTCCCTGTTTGGTGCGATTCCCGTGATTGGCCCGGACCTGGTTATCTGGATCCAGGGTGACTATGTTATCTCTGGTGCCACACTAAACCGCTTCTTTGCGCTGCATGTCATCGCATTGCCGCTGGTGATTGTCATTCTGGTATTCCTGCATATTATTGCGCTTCACGAAGTCGGCTCTAACAACCCTGACGGGGTGGCGATCAAGCACAAAAAGGGTTCGTTACCTGAGTCTGAAAAGACCCCGTACAAAATTCACGAGTACTACACCGATAAGTACGACATTGCCGATGACGTTGTGCCGTTCTTCCCGCATATCGTGCTAAAAGATCTGGTGGCTTTCTGTATCTTCCTGGCAGGCTTTACCTATGTGTTGTTCTTTGCGCCGGAAATGGGCGGTAAATTCCTTGAGCATCCGAACTTCGAGATTGCCAACCCGCTGAAGACGCCTGAACATATCTTCCCGGTATGGTACTTCACACCGTTCTACGCCATCCTTAAAGCGGTGCCAGACAAGTTACTGGGTGTACTGACCATGTTTGGTGCCATTGCCGCGCTGTTTGCCATGCCGTGGCTGGACCGTGGTCGGGTAAGATCATGGCGCTATCGCAGTGGTCTGCACAAGGTTAACCTGATCCTGTTCGCTATTGTGTTTATCTTCCTGGGCTACCTGGGCGGTACCCCGCAGGAGAACTGGAAAATCATCGCTTCACAAGTGGCTACCGTACTGTACTTTGGCTTCTTTGTGGCGCTGTTCCTGTACAGCAAAAATGAGAATACTAAACCTGTACCAGAGAGGATCCCGAAATGAAGAAACTGATGTGCTTTCTGGCGTGCTTCCTTCCTGGTGTAGCGTTAGCTGCCGGCAGCAACGTCCACCTGGACGAAGCGCCCATTGACCTTACGGATAAGGCGTCGTTGCAGCGTGGTGCCAAGCTGTTTATGAACTACTGCCTGGGTTGTCACTCAATGCAGTATCAGCGGTACCAGCGCACATTTAACGACCTGGGTATTCCGGATGAACTGGGTGAAAAATACCTGCAGTTCACCGGCGAGAAAGTGACCGATTACATCACTCGTGCGATGCCGGCCGAGTCAGCCTCTGGCTGGTTTGGCGCCGCGCCACCAGACCTAACGCTGGTGTCACGGGTGCGGGGTCCGGACTGGATCTACACTTACTTACGGACTTTCTATGCTGACGAGAGTCGTCCGTTTGGGGTGAATAACAAGGTCTTCCCTGAAGTCGGGATGCCACATGTGCTGGAACCGCTGCAGGGTACGCCTCGCGAAGCGTACGAAGAAGTGATGGTAGACGGTGAAATGGTGGAGCGCTATGTGGGCATCAAGTCGGACGGCACCGGCGCATTGTCACCGGACGAATATGACCAGGCCGTGGGCGATATCGTGAACTTCCTGGAATATACCGGCGAACCTTCCAAGCTGGACTCTTACCGTATTGGTAAGTGGGTGCTGGTGTTTATCGCGGTGCTGTTTGTATTTGTCTACTTGCTTAAGAAAGATTACTGGCGAGAAGTACACTAAACATACCTGTTTTTATGTATAATAGGTAAGGGGGCGTCTCGCCCCCTTTTTCGCTTTTGTTAGTTTGCCCGGCCTGCCTTGTCCGGCGCAATGATTTCTCGACGGAGGAAACTTAATGGCCGTAGCCGCGAATAAACGTTCAATCATGACGTTGTTCTCAGACACGATTGATATTTATAGTCATCAGGTGCGTATTGTCCTGGCGGAAAAAGGTGTGGGTGTAGAAATAAGCTATACCGACCCTACCAATCTGCCCGAAGACCTGATTGATTTGAACCCTTACGGTACGGTGCCCACCCTGGTTGACCGCGAGCTGGTGTTATACCATTCGCATATCATCATGGAATACCTGGATGAGCGTTTCCCGCATCCACCCCTGATGCCCGTCTACCCGGTTTCACGCGGTCAAAGCCGTTTGATGATGCATCGTATTGAGCAAGACTGGTATTCTCTGGCCGAGAAAATCTTCCGTGGCGAAGGCGATGTCGATGCGGCGCGCAATGAGTTACGCGAAGCCCTGCTGGCGTTGGCTCCGGTCTTTGCTGAAATGCCGTATTTTATGAACGAAGAGTTCAGCCTGGTGGATTGCTATCTGGCTCCGCTATTGTGGCGTTTACCCTTACTGGGTATCGAACTCAATGGGGCTGGTGCAAAAGAAGTCCATGCCTACATGAACCGAATCTTTGCACGTAGCTCGTTTAAAGCCTCACTGACGGACCAGGAACGCGAGATCCACAACCCGTTATGAGTGCCATGACTTCAAACCAACCTTACTTACTTCGCGCGTTTTACGACTGGATCGTCGATAACGACATGACGCCGTATATTGTGGTGGATGCTCGTATTGAAACCGTTGAAGTGCCGCAGGAATTCGTCAAAGACGGGCAGATCGTGCTGAATGTCTCGCCCTCGGCGTGTGTGAATTTCTACCTGGACACGGATGGTTTGTCGTTTCAGGCGCGGTTTGGCGGCCAGCCCCGGCAGCTGAGTATGCCCTGTCAGGCTGTGATGGCAATATACGCCCGTGAAAACGGCGCAGGTACTGTGTTCGCCACTGAGGACGAAATGTCCCCGGAGGCGCCGCCTGAGCCGGCGTCAGAAGCGCCGTCGCCTAAACCGGCTGACGAACAGAATGACCAACAGGCGGATGCGCCAGTGCCCCCTAAGAAAGGGAAACCGTCACTGAAAGTGATTAAATAAACAAGTCCGGCCATTGCGCCGGACTTTTTATATCTGCTAACCCAAAGCGCAACCACACCGTTCCCACGGATCCACACGCTACCGCACATCACCGCCTGGCCCTCAGATCGCGAAAACCTGGACACCCACCTTTAGTAAACGCGAAACTTGGACACCCACCCTTGCACCGCCAGCTGTTGTTTGTGGGTGTCCTGTTGCACAGGAAGGGTGGGGAATGTGCAAAAACCTGGACACCCACCTTTAGTAATTAGATGGACACTCATCCTTGCACCTCCACCAGTTGCTTATGGGTGTCCTGTTGCACAGGAAGGGTTGGGAATGCCGGGTTATGGGACGCCCAATTGTGGACACCCACTTTTTCGTTATGTAGGCCCAAGCCTGCAAGGCTGAAACTTGGACACCCACCTTTGGAGCACGGCAGCGCACCTCGCATGGACACTCTTCCAGCCACCGTCAGCTGATGTTTGTGGGTGTCCCGTTTGAGGGAGAAGTGTGGTGTCCTGTTTCAAAGATATTCGTCGACAGAAAAATGTGGGTGTCCTAAATCAGAAAAGCAAAACTTGGACACCCACCTTTGGAGCACGTCAGCGCACCTCCCATGGACACTCTTCCAGCCACCGCTATCTGTTACTTGTGACTGTTCTGTTTGAGGGAGAAGTGTGGGTGTCCTGTTTTAAAGAGAGGTACAACTTCTTCGTCGCCAGAAAAAATGTGGGTGTCCTAAATCAGAGGAGAAGTGTGGGTGTCCGGTTTAAGAGGCAGGGTTGGGATATGCCGGGTTATGGGGTGTTGCTGCGGTGAACTACAGCAGGAACAGGGTTGCGGTGCCCAGAAAGGCAAAAATCCCCACCACGTCGGTGATGGTGGTGAGAATGACACTGCCGGCGAGGGCAGGGTCTATTTTCAGTTTTTTCATGATAATCGGTAACGTGGCGCCGGAAAGTGCGGCAGCAATCATGTTAACCAGCATGGCAAAGGCGATGATAACGCCCAGCATGGCGTCCTGCTTCCAAAGCGCAATAACGCTGGCAATCAATACAGCCCAGATAATGCCGTTTAAAAAGCCAATCGCCAGCTCCTTGCTGACCAGCCACCGTGAATTGCTCTCGTTCACGTGTCCCAGGGCCATACCGCGAATGACCAGCGTCAGTGTCTGATTACCGGCGACCCCGCCCATGCTGGGGACAATGGTGTTTAAGATGGCCAGCACAGCCAGCTGGCTAAGCGTGGCTTCAAATAAATCGCTGACGGCCGCAGCCATTAACGCAGTGAGTAAATTGACGCCCAGCCACACTGAACGGCGCTTGGTACTCTGCAGCACCGGTGCGAAGGTATCTTCTTCATCGTCCAGACCGGCCATACTCATCATGGAGTGTTCGGCGTCTTCACGAATGATGTCTACCACATCGTCAATGGTGATGCGGCCAACCAGGCGGTTGCGCTCATCCACTACCGGGGCAGATAACAGGTTATAACGTTCAAACAGGCTGGCCACTTCATCATCCGGCATGTTCACCGGTACCGCTTCCGCCTCATCGTCCATCACGTCATACACTTTCTCTTCAGGATCGGCGGTCAGCAAGCGGGCAACCGGCACCGAGCCCACCAGATTGTCGGTGCGATTGACCACATAGAAGGTATCCGTGTTCTCGGGAAGATCCCCTTTCAGGCGAATGTAGCGCAATACCACGTCTACCGTGACGTCCGGCCGTAAGGTGATGGTGTCGGTGTTCATGATGAAGCCGGCGGTTTCCTCGCCGTACGACAACGCCTGCTCAGCCCGTAAGCGGTCCTGCGCGTCCATGGACGCCAGGATGTCCTGCAGGACTTCATCCGGCAGACTGCTTAACGTTTCTGCGAGATCATCGGTATCCATTTCTTCCAGCGCATCGACCACGCTGGCAGGCATCATATTGGAAATGATGCCGTTACGAACTTCCTCGGAAAGTTCTTCTAAAATGTCCCCGTGAATGTCGCCGTCTATCAGCCCCCAGAGTTCCGTCCGGGTGCGTTTAGGGCTGGATTCAAGAATGAGGGCTACGTCGCTGGGGGGAAGTTCATGCAGAAGCTTGCGAACCGACACAAAGCGGCCGCTATTCAGTGCCGCATTTAGCTGCGTTAGCTGGCTTTGGGCAAATTTGCTCTCAAACGCTTCTGCCACGGCATCTCCCTCGTAAGGCACTGAAATTCAATGATGTTAAGAATACCGCACTCACCCCGCCACTGTCATGGTAAATCCCGGTGTGAGACGGGGTTTCTGCTGTGTGGGGCAATGCGGCAGGGGCATATGGCGTACGCTGAGCAAACTAAGCGAATCGCTGACGACGGTGGCTGCGGGGTAGCGCAGGTGATGGCGGCGCTTAACTTTCTTCGTGAAATTTATCGGCAATCAGCGCGGCGATAGCCTCCAGTGCACCTTTCGCATCAGGCCCTTCGCTGACCACGGTCACCTGCTCGCCCTTGTGGCTTTCCAGCATCATCAGCCCCAGCACACTGTTCGCATTGGCTTCTTTGTCGCCTTTTTGCAGGGTCACGGTGGCCTTAAACTGATTGGCCAGCTGCACCAGCTGGGTGGCCGCCCGGGCATGCAGCCCGAGCTTGTTCTCAATAGTGACGGTTTGTGAGACGCGCATTACCGGCTTAACTCCCGGTGACGTATCTGTACATCCGGGTGCACATCGCTGAAGGTTTTGGCTAGCGCTTCCGCCACATATACCGAACGGTGCTGACCACCGGTACAGCCGATGGCAATGGTGACATAACTGCGGTTGTTGCGCTCCAGATGAGGCAGCCAGGTGGTAATGAGGTTTTGTATTTGCCAGATAAACTTAGTGACCAGCGGCTGCGAACCGAGAAAATTCTCCACCGGGGTGTCCAGTCCGGTCAGGTGCTTTAAATCCGGCTCCCAATGGGGATTGGGCAGAAACCGGCCGTCAAACACATAATCGGCGTCTTTGGGGATACCGTGTTTAAAGCCAAAGGATTCGAACACCAGTACCAGCCGCGACGACTTTTTACCCAAAATCCGTTCTCTGATGAGCTCGGCTAACTGGTGAATAGACAACTTGTCGGTGTCGATATACAAATCTGCCCGCTCGGCAATGGGGTTCAGCAAATCGGACTCGGCCCGGATCGCTTCAGACAGCGACTTATTCAGCTTTGCCAGGGGGTGCAGACGCCTTGTCTCGCTAAAGCGCTTCACCAGAATGTCATCACTGGCATCGATATACACAATGGTCATCGACCACGAGGAAGGCAGATAGTCGAGTATTTCTACCAGATCAGTGGGATTCTTGGGGAGGTTGCGCACATCGATGCTGACCGCTACCTGCTCATATTCGTCGACCACGGTGTGGGTCAGGGTGGGGAGCAGGTTGACCGGAATATTATCGACGCAGTAGTAACCGAGATCTTCCAGCGCGCGCAGTGCCACCGATTTGCCCGAACCTGAACGGCCACTGATAATGATTAACTTCAACGCGGTTCTCCCGTAAACGCTGATTATTCTAAGGCGGTGATTATATCGTCGCTGTTGCTGGCTTTGCGAATGGCTTTCACCGTGTCTTTGTCACTCAGTTTACTGGCAACTGTGGCTAAAGTCTGTAAATGTCCTTCGGTCTGCTCTTCGGGCACCAGCAAGGCAAAGAAAATATCCACGGGTTTGTTGTCCAGTGCATCAAAATCGATGGGCGGGTTACTGGTGATCACAATCGCCTGAACATTCTGCAGGCCGGGGAGGCGGCCATGGGGCAGGGCAATACCATTCCCGATGCCGGTGCTGCCCATGCGTTCGCGGCTCAGCAGGCTATTTAACACGGTCGCTTCATCAATAGCCGGGTTGCTCTTCGCAGCAATCTGACTAATGATTTCAAGAATTCGTTTCTTACTATTGCACTGAACCGCACACTCGGTGCGGTCCAGGCTTACAAGGGCGTGAATATCCATCAATTAATGTTTCTTAAGTTTTTCCTTGTGTTTAATCACTTGCCTATCGAGCTTATCAACCATGCTGTCGATCGCCGCATACATATCCATGTCTTCTGCCGATGCAAAGACTTCCGCGCCGCTGAGGTGCATTTTGGCCTCGGCTTTTTGGTTTAGCTTTTCCACATTAAGAATGACATGCACATTCGAAATATGATCGAAGTGTCTTTCCAGTTTGCTAAATTTAGTATCGACATAATTACGCAAAGAGTCGGTGATTTCGACATGATGACCGGTAAGGTTGATTTGCATATTTCGTCTTCCTTATATTTTTAGCCCGCTAAATGAGGCTCTTGCGTTGGTTAGACGGCGGGATCGAAAGAGACTCCCGGTATTTTGCTATTGTTCGCCGGGCAACTTTTATGCCTTGCTCGGCCAGCAATTGAGCAATCTTGCTATCACTAAGCGGCTTGCTGGGCGTTTCCGCCGCAACCAGCTTTTTGATCAATGCACGAATGGCGGTAGAAGAACACTCCCCCCCGGACTCCGTGGCCACGTGGCTGGAAAAGAAATACTTCAGCTCATAGATGCCCCGGGGAGTATGCATATATTTCTGGGTGGTTACCCGGGAAATTGTCGATTCATGCATATCCACCATTTCTGCGACATCATTCAGCACCATTGGTTTCATCATTTCCGGCCCGTGTTCGAAAAAGCCCATCTGCTGCTGCACAATACAGTTAGCCACTTTCATCAGGGTTTCATTCCGCGACTCCAGGCTTTTAATGAACCACTTGGCTTCCTGCATGTGCGAACGAATAAACTGCGAGTCGCTGCTGTTGCGCGCTTTACGGCTCATCGCGGCGTACTGCTGATTTACGCTCAGTTTTGGCAGGCTGTCCGGGTTTAGCTCGACGGTCCAGCGGCCGTTTTTCTTGGCCACTGATACATCGGGGATCACGTATTCCGGCTCTTTCGTGATAAGCGCGCTGCCAGGCCGGGGATTCAGGGTTTGCAACAGGCGCATGGCTTCGCGCAACTGATCTTCTTTGAGCCTGCTTTTACGCATCAGTGTGCGGTAGTCTTTGCTGCTTAACAGGTCGGCGTATTCTTCAATGAGGATACGCGCTTCATTTAGCCAGGGCGTATCATCTGAAAACTGTTTGAGCTGCACCAGTAAGCATTCCTGGGGGGTACGGGACCCGGAGCCAATGGGGTCGAACTGCTGAATGCGTTTTAACACACATTCCACTTCGTCCATTTCCACCGGTTCGTCGGACTCGTCCACTTCGTCGGAGTTAACCGATGCCAGGATATCTTCCAGCGGCACGGTGAGGTAACCCGACTCATCAATGGAGTCGATAATCGCGGTGGCGATGGCCCGGTCAATATCCGAGAACGGTGTCAGGCGCATCTGCCAGAGTAAGTGGTCCTGAATGTTATCCGTGGTTTCGCCCTGAAAAACCTGATCATCCTCCCCACCGGACGCCGCTGGGGCAGGCGCAGAGGATGCAGAATAATACTCGTCCCAGGTACTGTCGATGGGCAGCTCGTCAGGCAGCGCATTTTTCTCCAGGGCGTCGCCCGCTTCGATACTGTCAGCACTGGTGCTGGCAGTTTCGATTGCACTGTCGTCGGAGTCGATATTGTTTTTTTCAGCCGGGTCGTTGTCGCCGCCTTCTTCCACTTCCAGCAATGGGTTGGAGTCGAGTGCCTCCTGAATCTCCTGCTGCAGGTCGAGCGTGGACAATTGCAGCAGCTTGATTGCCTGCTGCAACTGTGGCGTCATCGTAAGTTGCTGACTGAATTTTAGCTGTAAAGATGGTTTCATCTACGTCTTAAAAAGTGCGTTTATTCCAAGTATACGTATGTGGGAACAATGAAAAAAATAGCTTAACTTAACTATAGCCTGAATTGTTCGCCGAGGTATACATCCCTGACCTTTTGATTACTTAAAACCTGTTCAGCCGTGCCTTGAGCGATTAACTCGCCGTGACTCACGATGTATGCCTTCTCACATACGTCCAAAGTTTCGCGAACATTGTGGTCGGTGATCAGTATTCCAATCTCCCGGTCGCGCAAATGCTGTATGATCTTCTTTATATCATTAACCGATATTGGATCAACTCCAGCGAAAGGTTCGTCCAATAATATGAACTGTGGGTTCGCTGCCAGCGCCCGGGCAATTTCTACCCGCCGCCGCTCACCCCCCGACAGACTCATCCCGGTACTATTACGTATATGGTTAATATTAAATTCATCAAGCAGGGCGTCGGCTTCTTCTTCCTGTTGACTGGCTGATAAGTCGTGACGGGTTTGCAGTATGGCCATGATATTTTCATGCACCGTCAGCTTGCGAAAGATAGACGCTTCCTGCGGCAAATAGCCAATGCCTTTGCGCGCCCGCTCGTGCATGGGCTGGTGCGTCACGACTTCCTCATCGATATAGATGTTGCCCTTGCCCAGCGGCACCAGACCCACAATCATATAAAAGGTGGTGGTTTTGCCCGCCCCGTTAGGCCCCAGCAGGCCGACAATCTGCCCGGTGGAGACCGACAAGCTGACATCCCGCACTACCTGCCGTGATTTATAGGCCTTGGCCAGATTTTTCGCTGTCAGGGTTGCCATAACTACTGTTCGTCCTCGTCTTGCTCAGCGTTGTCTTCACTGTCCTGTTCGGTGAACTCTTTGATGGCTTCCGGCCGGAACACGGTGGTAACCCGCCCTTCGCTGTCGCCTTCGCCGCCCGTGGCCAGCAGCTGTTCGGTGGCCATGTCGTAGGTAATGCTGTCGCCCTTCACCATACTGGTATCCTGCTGTAACTCAGCGTTGCCGGTCAGCGAGATGGTTCGTTTGCTGACTTCATAACGAATTTCATTGGCTTTCGCCTTAACCGGGGTACCATCGTCCAGCGTCTGGGCATAGCTGGCCGGGTTGCCGCGGGCGACAAAAATTTCCCGGCCTTCCCCTTCAGTGGCAATCACTTCCACTTCGTCAGCATCAATAACCAGGGTGCCCTGGGTAATGCGCACATCGTCTTTAAACAGCGAGGTTTTATTTTTGCCATCCACAAACTGAGATTTTGAGTCAACCGTGATGGGCTTGGTAAAGTCACTGGTATCGGCCTGTGCCGTCAGGCTCAGGCCAAGCAGCAAACTAATTGCCAGGGGAATAAATGGTTTGTACATGGTCAATAAGCTCATATTGCTGGGTTTGCAGGTCGCCGGTAAACCCGTTGCTGTTAATTACATAAGGTGCGCCGCGTATCACGACGGGCTGATCTGACACCATCTTCTTGGTATCTAAGTTTATTTCTATAAAGTCGGTGGTGATTGTGTTGACAAAATCGTCCTCATCCAGACTCTCAATTACCACGTCAGATTCCAGCTGAATCAGGTTGTTGTTATACAGCGTGCCTTCGTTGGCGGTCACCTGCCAGGACGAAGACGCTTCATCCAGATACACGGTGTATTCGGGTTGCTCAAACAATACGAACCCTAACTGGTCGTAATGTTCCATACTGGTGGCAAAAACCTGATGGTTGCGGTTGCCATTTTCATCGTAAAACGTGGTAGTGAGATTCGTTGCCTGGTAGGCCGGTCTCAGGGCATCTACCTCGCGCTGCTCTTCCGAACCCGGCTCTTCATCCATCCAGACAGGGATATACAATAATAATGCCAGAACAAACAGGGTTGAAATACTCAGCCCCAGCCGGCTTACCCCTTTTTCTTCGCTCATGTGCTCGACCCCTGAATTTCACTGAGCGCGTCGTGGCATTGCAGCAGCGTATCACAGATTTCCCGCACCGCACCGAACCCACCCGGCAGCGTGGTAACCCAGTTTGCCTGGCGCTTAACCAGAGGGTGGGCATCGTTGACGGCAATACGGATGTCGGCATATGGAAACATGCCCGTGTCCGGCATGTCATCACCGACCACTGCAATCTGATGAGGAGAGAGCCCCAGTTGCTGACTCAGTTCACCCAGCGCGGTCGCCTTGTCTTCTTCACCCTGAATGATGTGCGCAACATTCAGGGCCTGCATGCGCGACTGCACAATGTCAGATCGGCGCCCGGTAATTACGGCAACCGCAATGCCCTGCGAGACCAGCGCTTTAATACCGTAGCCGTCACGGGTATGAAAGGCTTTTAATTCCTCACCATGATTGCCCAGGTAAATGCGCCCGTCTGAAAATACGCCATCAACATCGCACACCAGTAACTTAACGGCACTGAGGGAATTGAAAAACTGACTGTCGAGGTCGGTATACAGCGTCTGTGTGGTGGTCATTTAGAGCACTCCCGCTTTCAGCAGCATGTGCATATTAAACGCGCCAACCGGGCGGTGATTGTCATCAACCACCATCAGCGCACTAATTTTAAATTGCTCCATCAGGTTCAGTGCTTCTACGGCCAGATCATTTGCCTGACTGGTTTTGCCGCCTTGCGTCATGACATCCTTGGTTTGCGCAGCATGAATATCAATCCGGGCATCCAGAATTCTGCGTAAATCGCCGTCGGTAAATATCCCCAGTAACTGACCGGCGTCATCGGTCACCCCGGTCATCCCCAGGCCCTTGCGGGAAATTTCCAGCAGGGCGTCGGCGACGGGAGTATCCTGATGGACCAGCGGGACGTCGTCGCCGCTGAGCATAATATCGCGGACTTTTAGCAACAGCTTACGGCCCAGACTGCCGCCCGGGTGGGACAGCGCGAAGTCATCCGACGTAAAGCCCTTTTTATCCAGTAAGGCAACGGCCAGGGCATCGCCCATCACCAGGGTGGCCGTGGTGCTGGAGGTCGGCGCCAGGCCCAGCGAACAGGCTTCCTGCTCCACGCTGATATCCAGCACCACGTCTGCATGCTGGCCCAGTGAGCTGTTTGCACTGTTGGTCATGGCAATCACCGGCACATTAAGCCGCTTGACTACCGGCAACAGGTTCAGCAGTTCACCGGTTTCACCGGAATTCGAGATAGCCAGCAACACATCGTTGCGGCTTAGCATGCCCAGATCGCCATGGTTGGCTTCACCGGGGTGCATGAAAAAGGCCGGCGTGCCGGTACTGGCCAGGGTCGCGGCGATTTTGTGGCCAATGTGGCCCGACTTACCCATGCCACATACCACCACTTTGCCAGGGCAGTGCAGTAGCA
>JBPEWW010000362.1:0-8161 GCA_052032275.1 Alteromonas sp.
GGATAACGGCGCTTACCAGCCAGGCTGCCCCTAACGCCAACGACCAGTCCACCATGCGGTCCGGGTTTTGATTAGACATCAGAATAAGTGCCGCCAGGGTGGAGGGGCCGGCAATCATTGGGATAGCCAGGGGCACCAGGAAAGGTTCTTCGCCCACCGCCAGACCACTGGGATTGCCGGACTGAGGGAAAATCATCTTCACCGCAATAAGAAACAGGATTATCCCGCCGGCAATGCTCACAGTCTCTTGCTGGACATTCAGAAAATCCAGCACGGCCTGCCCGCTAAACAGGAACAAAAATAAAATGGCCAGCGCAAATAACAGCTCACGTACCAGAATGAAGCGTCTGCGTTTAGGTTCGATGCTTTTCAGTACCGACATAAATACCGGTAAATTACCCAACGGGTCCATGATTAAAAATAGCATCACGGCGGCAGACCATGTATCCATTGTAAGTACTCACTCCTGCTGTTGTTGTTATTATTATGCTGATGATTAAAAACACATCAGCGGTTTATTGCATGGTGTTTTTAAGCGGCAGACGCGGGCGGTTTGGCCAACGTGGCACCCGCCACTTACCCAGTACCTGCGAAAAGACTCGCAAATTGTCGCATTTACGCTTAAATTTTACTATCAACAATAATAAGGAAGCGCTACATGAGCTTAATGACAGTAAAAGAAGTGGCCTCATTTCTGGACATTCAGGAAGTCAGAGTGGAACGTCTGGAACGGGAAAGTTTACTGATTTCGAAAGATAAGGATGTTGACGGCAAACCCTTGTTTGACCGTCAGGATGTAGAAAAATACAAAACGCTGGCGGAACGCCTGGGCGGTTTGTAGCAGGCAGCGCCGCTGCGCCGCCCACCCTGAGTTAGTGGTCCATCACCATTCTGGCAATACTCTTAATCCCAACTGCTGAGGCGCCCACAGGCATTTCTGCACTGCCGTTCCCGTTGTACGCCGCAGCCAGGTCAAGATGCACCCAGCCGGTCCCCTGAGGATTAACGAAGCGGGCCAAAAAGCCTGCGGCGTTAGAGGCGCCGCCGCCACCGCCGCCTTTCTGTGGCCGGCTATTGGCGGTATCGGCAAAGGCCGAGGGACACCGATCCTTATGCCATTGCTCTAATGGCAGCGGCCAGAACCGCTCACCCTCTGCAGTAGCGGCGGTCAGCATCTTATTGCGCGCCTCATCATCCATGCTGAACACCGCATGGTAATCCGAGCCCATGGCAACGACCGCGGCACCGGTCAGGGTCGCCGCGTCAATAATCAACGGGGCGCCGGTTTCCGATGCCCGCATCAGACCATCGGCCAGCACCAGACGGCCTTCTGCGTCGGTGTTAACCACTTCCACGGTCACCCCATTTTTATACGTGAGCACATCGCCCAGTTTGTAAGCGTGGCCGGAAATCAGGTTTTCAGCACAACATAGAATTAGCTTAATGCGCTTGTTTGTGCCTTTCATGATGGCCAGTCCCAGCGCCCCGGTGACCGTGGCCGCGCCACCCATATCACATTTCATATCCAGCATGCCTTCGCTGCTTTTTATGCTGTAGCCGCCACTGTCAAAGGTGATACCTTTGCCCACCAGCACTGCATCGACCGGGGCGCTGTCACTGCCGGACGGGTTATAGTCCACTTCCAGCATAACCGGCGGGCGCACGCTGCCGCGGCCTACATTATAAATGCCTGTCCAGCCGGCCTTCTGTAAGTCTTCGCCGACGGTCATATCAATACTGACATGCTCACCACCCAGCTCTTTTATCCAGTTTCCGGCGCGGCGGGCGAGGTTTTCCGGCGACAGATCTTCCGGCGTGTCATTGACCAGCTGCCGGGTAAACAGCATGGCGGCGTAATCCCGCTCCAGGTCGGCTTTATCGTCGGTCTCGGCCCAGTTGATGGCGGCCGGGTTGCGGGCGCGGGTAAAGCTCATGGCAAACGCCCACTGTTGTGCCTTGGTCCAGTCACCGCTCAGGGTGGCAGCCGGAATATTCAGGCCGTCCATTTTTCGGGCCGCCTGTTGAATCACCCGCAGCGGATCCTGTGTTTCAGCCAAATGAATGGTGGCACCGGCTTTATCAAACGTGAGGCGGTTTTTTTCGCCCCAGTAATCAGCCGCTTTTTCCTGTGTCAGGGTGACGGTAAATTCGGTCATAACAAATGCTTCCTCACTTGGTACACTAGCGCCCATTGGCTAGTTTTCTTGCTTATACGAATGGGTGAATATGCAGTTCAGCAGTCCCTTGCTTCGCGGCACATTATTAAAACGCTACAAACGCTTTCTGGCTGACATTGTACTGGATGACGGGCGCACTATCACCGCGCACTGTCCGAATACCGGTGCTATGACCGGTTGTGCCGAGCCAGGGTACAGCGTCTGGGTGAGTCAGTCTGATAACCCTAAGCGCAAACTCGGATTCACCTGGGAGCTGGCCCAGACACCGGCCGGTCACTTTATTGGTATCAACACCCACAATGCCAATAAGCTGGTAGCGGAAGCACTAAATAACAAGGCCCTGCCGCAATTTAATCATATCAGCCACTGGCAGGCGGAAGTCACCCCGCCGGGCGCTGATAGCCGGTTTGACTTCGCGCTGACTGACGCTGACGTAACCCACTATATGGAAGTGAAATCGGTCACCCTGGCACGGCAGTCCCGGGGATACTTCCCTGATGCAGTCACGGCCCGGGGGGCCAAACATTGCCTGGAACTGGCGCGACTGGCAAATACTGGTATCCCCACTACACTATTATTCTGTGTGCAGCACAGTGGAGTGAAAAGTGTGCAACCAGCCAGTGATATTGATCCAAACTACGCCGAGGCACTATCCATTGCGGCAGATACAGGCGTTCAGATACTGGCTGTGGCGTGTGATATTAACGAACAAAAAGTCGTCATAAATCAATCACTCCCACTTATTTTGTAAAAAATAAGTTGATTTTTTTGCGGTTAACGCCATATTTGCGCCTTGTTTTGCCTTTGCGGTGCCCGAGGGGTACCAAAATTTGCGCGTGCCGTTGCCCAGTATTGGCGCGCATTAGAAAGGTTACTGAGACACCGCGTTGCCTGTCCGGGTCGATTCTGTTATAGATACCGGCTTAGCCAGACATGATGGGTGTCGTAGTGAAGGAGATGTGGCACATGCCAACAGGAAAAGAAGCGAAATCCCTGGGACTGTTAGCCTTAGCCGGACTGGAGCCATACCAGCCTAAAGCTGACGAAGAATATATGAACGAGCCGCAAATGGAACATTTCCGTTTGCTGTTGAAAGCGTGGCGTAATCAGCTTCGTGAAGAAGTCGATCGAACTGTAACCCATATGAAAGACGAAGCTGCAAACTTCCCTGATCCTGTCGACCGGGCTGCTCAGGAAGAAGAGTTTAGTCTCGAGTTACGTACCCGCGACCGCGAGCGCAAGCTCATCAAAAAGATTGAAAAAACCCTTAAACGTATTGAAGAAGATGATTTCGGCTTCTGTGATCAATGCGGGATAGAAATTGGTATCCGTCGTCTGGAAGCACGTCCCACAGCGGATCTGTGCATTGACTGCAAAACCATGGCGGAAATCAAAGAGAAGCAAATGCAAGGCTAAATCATCCGCCTTGTCTGAAAGTAAACCTGCCGGATGCGATGCCGCAGGTTTACTGTTTGTTTTTGCCACATTCGGCGCTTAGCATGTCCAACCTGCAACCTTATACCGGCAGATTTGCCCCCTCCCCGTCTGGTCCGCTTCACTTTGGTTCATTACTTGCCGCGCTGGCGAGCTACCTGGATGCGCGCGCGCACGCAGGCCTCTGGCTGGTCCGAATGGAAGACATCGACACGCCACGGTGTGTGCCTGGCGCCGCAGACGATATCCTGCGCACGCTCGACGCTTACGGGCTGCACTGGCAAGGTGAGGTGATGTATCAGTCGGCGCAACTGCCCCGGTATCAGGCAGCAGTCGCGGCGTTGCTTGAATCTGACCTGGCCTACTACTGCACCTGTACCCGCAAGATGATCAAAGCCCACGGCGGGGTGTACCCGGGCACCTGCCGGTATCTGCATCATCCGGGCGATGGCCCTGCCGCTGTTCGTATTATGCTGACCAACCCGGTGCAACAATTTGACGACCGTATTCAGGGTACCACCCTGATCACGTCGCCCCATGCCCTGGAAGACACCATTGTAAAACGCCGCGACGGTCTGTTCGCCTACAATCTGGTGGTAGTACTGGATGATCATGCCCAGCAGGTCACCCATATTGTGCGCGGTTCTGACCTGCTTGAGACCACAGCCACGCAGCTGAGTCTGGGGCAGCTGTTAGGCTATGCGCCCCCCCGCTACGCCCATATTCCGGTGGCCGCGGTCACGCCGGGCCGTAAGCTGAGTAAACAAAACCATGCCGCGGCTTTGCCAACCGACGCAGTCACAGGCACCCTGCTTAACGCCATGCAGTGTCTGGGGCTGCCGGTGGACAGCCAGTTGCAGTATGGCACCCGGGATGAGCTGCTGGACTGGGCAATTTCACACTGGGACATAAAATTGGTCCCCAAAAACGGCGAAATTATTGTCGATAGTCGCGAATCCACTTATCATAGCGAGCCTTAACCTATTCGGGGAGTAAACATCATCATTAATCGCGTGTTCAAATCGGTAAAAGGCGTGTTCAGCCGCGACAAGTCGTCTGATCAGGAAATTCAGGGGGTCGTGATCCCACGGGCCGAGCACGGTATTTCCCGTGACGATATCAGTGATAATGCCCTGAAGGTACTCTACCGACTGAACAAAGCGGGCTTCCAGGCGTACCTGGTGGGCGGCTGTGTACGTGATCTGATGTTAGGTTTGCACCCCAAAGATTTTGATGTTGTCACCGACGCCACACCGGAGCAGATAAAAGGGCTGTTCAGAAACTGCCGGTTAATTGGCCGCCGGTTCCGGTTAGCCCATATTGTGTTTGGGCGGGAAATTATCGAGGTGGCCACCTTCCGCGGCCACCATGCTGACGGTGACAGTGAAGAGAGCGAGGGTAACGATAAAAAAGTACTCGGCAAGCAGGATGAACACGGTCAGTTACTCCGCGATAACGTCTTTGGCAGCATCGAAGAAGATGCTGAGCGCCGCGACTTTACCTTTAATGCCATGTACTACAGCGTGGCCGATTTCGCCGTTACCGATTTTGCCCATGGCACCGACGCCATCCAGAAACGCGAAGTACGCTTAATTGGTGATCCCGAAACCCGCTACCGCGAAGACCCGGTACGGATGCTGCGCGCGGTCCGCTTTGCGGTTAAACTCAACATGACCATCAGCAAGCACACTGCTGCCCCCATTCAGTCGCTGGCGCACCTGCTGGGCAATATTCCTCCGGCCCGGTTATTTGAGGAAACCCTGAAACTGTTTTTGTCCGGTCAGGGTGAAGCCACCTTTTTAATGTTGCGTGATTACGGCTTACTGACCCCGTTATTCCCGCAGCTCGAACCGCTTATCCGTGATGAGAACAGCCGTGAAATGCAGTTCATCCGCGCGGTATTGCGCAACACGGATGATCGCATTAACAATGAGCAGCGGGTCACACCGGCATTTCTGTATGCCGCTTTACTATGGTACCCACTGGAAGAGCAAAGCCAGAAGCTGCAGGCTGAATCCGGGCTTAACGCACACGATGCGCTGAACATCGCGATGGGTGAAGTGATTAGCCGCCAAACCAAGCACATTATGATCCCGAAGCGTTTCTCCACCGTGATGCGCGATATCTGGATCCTGCAGCAACGTCTGCCCAAGCGTTTCGGCCGCCGCGCCTTTCAGCTGCTGACCCACCCCAAATTCCGCGCAGGTTATGATTTTCTGGCCGTCCGTGGTCAGATAGAAGGAGGGGAGGTCCTGGAGCTGGCCGACTGGTGGACCCAGTTTCAGCAAGCCGACAACAATAAGCAAAAACACCTGCTGAAAACCCTGCGTCAGCGTGAGGGTGGCGATAAACCCAAACCGCGCCGGCGCCGTCGCCGCAGCCCGAATAAGCAGGCTGATCATGACTAAAGAGCACGCCTATATCGGGCTGGGCAGCAATCAGGGAGAATCACAGCGGTTGGTGGAGGACGCACTGGCGGCCATTGATGGACTGGACGATACCCGGTTACTGCAAGCGTCTTCGCTGTACACCAGCTCGCCCATGGGCCCTAAGAATCAACCGGATTACCTCAATGCGGTGTGCCTGATTGAAACGGCCCTGAGCCCGCATGCACTATTAACAGCCCTGCAACGAATAGAACAACAACAGGGCCGGGTACGCAAAGCAGAACGCTGGGGCCCGCGCACGCTGGATTTAGATATTTTACTGTACGGGGCACACACCATAGACAGCGAGGAGCTCACCATTCCCCATTACGGCATGGCTGAGCGGGAATTTGTGATGGTTCCCCTGTTTGAAATTGCGCCTGCGATGGTAATGCCCGATGGCAAACCCATTGCGCAATGGGTGGCAAAGTGTAGCCTGGATGGCCTGCGCCGTCTGCGCACTTCCAATTAATGCCGAACCCCGTATAGTTCGCCCTTCAACCTACCGACACTGGGATAGTTGCTATGAAAACCGTTACGGTCTCTGGCTTACTTGCCAAAAAACAAGCCGGTGAAAAAATTACCGCACTGACTGCCTACGATGCCAGTTTTGCGAAAATGTTTGACGAACAGGGTATCGACGCCATGCTGATTGGCGATTCACTGGGTATGGTATTACAGGGCCAGGCAGACACCCTACCGGTGACCGTAGAAGATATCGCCTATCATACCCGGGCCGTCCGTCGGGGCACTCAGCGTGCCTTTGTGCTCGCCGATATGCCCTTCATGAGTTACAGCACCCCCACTGACGCTTACCGCAATGCCGCCACGCTGATGGCTGCCGGTGCCAGCATGGTGAAGCTGGAAGGTGGCAGCTGGCTGGCAGACACAGTAACGGGACTGGTGCAGCGCGGCGTGCCGGTATGCGCACATCTGGGCCTCACCCCACAGTCAGTCCACGTGTTTGGTGGTTTTAAGGTCCAGGGCCGCGAGCAGGATAAAGCCGACACCCTGGTCAAAGAGGCACTCGCGTTACAACAGGCCGGTGCGCAACTGCTGGTTCTGGAGTGCGTGCCTGCGGCTCTGGGTAAGGCAGTGGCAGACAGGCTGACCATTCCCGTGATCGGCATAGGCGCGGGTAAAGAGACGGACGGTCAGATCCTGGTGATGCACGATATGTTCGGCATCAGCGCCAACTACATGCCCAAATTTTCCAAAAATTATCTGGTGGAAACCGGCGATATGCGCAAGGCCGTGAAACAGTATATCGACGAGGTTCGCAGTGGCGAATTTCCTTCTGCCGCCCACAGTTTTGAATAACCCATGCAGCTATATACCGATATCCCCTCATTGCGCACTTGTCGCGCACAATGGCACCGCAGCGGCCTGACGGTCGGCTTTGTACCCACCATGGGCAACCTGCATGACGGCCATCTGAAGCTGGTCCGTGAGGCCAGCAAACACTGTGACAAAGTGGTGGTCAGTATTTTCGTTAACCCCATGCAGTTTGGGGCAAACGAGGATTTGGATGCTTACCCGCGTACCCTGGAAGAAGATCGGGACAAGTTAGCCGCGCTGGGTGTGGACGGCTTATTCCTGCCCACCGTTGCCACTATGTACCCCAAGGGGCTGGCGGAGCAGACATTTGTTGAGGTGCCGGGCATCTCCGATATGGTCTGTGGAGCCAGTCGGCCGGGGCATTTCCGTGGGGTCGCCACGGTGGTGACCAAACTGTTTAATATGGTGCAGCCGGACCAGGCATTTTTTGGTGAGAAAGATTACCAGCAGTTGCAGGTAATCCGGGCGTTAACCGAAGACTTGTCGCTGCCGGTCACTATCCATGGGGTGGCCACCGAGCGGGAACACTCAGGCCTGGCGCTGAGCTCCCGCAACGGATACCTGAGCGCAGCGCAACGTACTGTCGCGCCCGCCCTCTATCAGCACATGTGTGCGCTGGCTGCAGAACTGACCCGGGGCAACCGTGACTACAGCGGGCTGCGCGACAAATACACCGCGGCGCTGAATAACAGTGGCTTTAACACCGACTATGTGGAAATTCGCAACGCCGCGAATCTGGCACCGGCGACCGGTGAGGATACCGAACTGGTGGTGCTGATTGCCGCA
>JBPEWW010000363.1:0-4078 GCA_052032275.1 Alteromonas sp.
AAGGACGGCACAGCGTCCGGTAGTCGTCTGAATAGTCCCCCGTCTCGGTGTGAATAATCAGGTGCTCTTTTTGCACCTTTGTTTCCTGCCGGCGAAAGCCCATCGCCGCAACATGCGCGGGCTTGTGAGCATAACTTTGCACCCACATCAGCTCACCACAATGTAATCCGCATGCCCTGCCCTGTTCGACAACAGCATACACCTGATCCGCGGGGTAAAGGCAGTAAAACGCGCCCTCAGCAGTCAGGTATGCAGCCACCCATGCAAATAAACTGGCCGGGCTCAGGCTGTCTTGCATTCTGGCCTGCTGTCGGGCCACGGTCTGTTGCGCGTAGGCTGCACTTGGCTGTGCAGGAGCGGCGAAATAAGGGGGGTTACATACAATCAAGTCATATTGTCGGGCAGGGCACTGGCTGAGCACTGAGCCCTGACACACCGCGATATTTTCTGCCCAGGGTGAGGAAAGCACGTTTTCCCGTGCCTGCCGCGCCGCATCAGCATCAATTTCAATGGCATCAATGGTGGCGTCTTTACTGGCCCGCTGGGCCAGCATCAGCGCCAGGATCCCGGTGCCGGTACCGATATCCAGAATGCGCGTACGCCCGGCTACCCTAGCCCAACTGCCCAGTATCAGGCTGTCGGTGTTCACCTTCATGGCGCATTTGTCCTGCTGCACAGTAAATTGCTTACACTGAAACACCCAGTTCTTCTCCCTTATTGGTAAAGCGTTGTAACGCTACCATTTTAGCGGCCACTTCACTGGCGCTCACCGGCCGGTATTTCTTTAGTCGTCCACGCAATAACGGCCCAATCAGCGGAGCCATTTTCTGACCCAGCGACTCCAGACTCCGGTTATCCTGTCGCTCACCCAGCAATAGTGAAGGCCGCACAGCTGCGGCGTGGGGCAACTGGGGCATCTGCATAATTGCGTTTTCCAGTTCGCCTTTTACCCGCAGATAAAAATTACTGCTGCTGGCATCTGCCCCGACCGAAGATACCCACACAAAACTGTCACAACGCTGCGCGCGGGCAAGCTGAGCTGCGACATGCACATACTCGAAATCGACCCGGCGGAAGGCGGCTTTACTCCCGGCCTGCTTCAGCGTGGTGCCAAGGCAGCAATACACATGGTTTACTGAAAAATACCCCTGATAATCCTGCAACGCGTCAAAATCGATCACCACCGGATTGAGCTTGCCCTGGGGATCGTTAAACAGCGAGGCAGGCAACGGGCGGCGCACCAGACAGGTCACGGCGGTGTAGCGCGGATCGTTCAGCAGCCGGTCAACCACCTCTCGTCCCACCAGACCTGTCGCTCCCAGCACAATGGCAGAATTGTTGTCACTCACCTTGTATCATCCTGTGTATTCACTACAATCGATTTCCCGACTGCAAAGTAAGAAGATAATAATGAAGAAAGCCCTCATGTTTGGAGCCCTTATGCTAAGTACAGCAATACAGGCTCAAACGCTCACTATTGAGCGTATTTTCGAGTCTCCCTCATTAGATGGCAATGCCCCGCGTAACCTCAAGGTATCGCCTAATGGCGAGCGGGTCACCTTCCTGAAAGGCAAAGCCAGCGACTACGAGCGCCTGGACTTGTGGGAGTACCACATTGCCAGCGGTGAAACCCGCCTGCTGTTTGATTCTGACGACCTGCACAGTGGCGAAGAAGCGCTGTCCGACGAAGAAAAAGCGCGCCGCGAACGCATGCGTTTATCGGGTACCGGCATTGTAAGTTACCAATGGTCTGATGATGGCGAGTCCCTGCTGTTCCCGCTGGGTGGCGACGTGTATTATTTCCAGCTTGGTGACAAAGAGGCCAAACAACTGCTGGATACCGAAGCCTTCGAAACCGATATAAAACTGTCCCCCAACGGCAATTACATTTCGTTCGTGCGCGACCAGAATGTCTACATTAAACATATCGCCAGCGGTAAAGAAACTGCCATCACTAAAGACGGTGGCGGAAACATTAAGTATGGTATGGCGGAGTTTGTCGCCCAGGAAGAAATGGGCCGCATGACCGGTTACTGGTGGGCCCCGGATGAAAGCCATATTGCCTTTACCCGGGTAGACGAATCACCGGTCGAGGTGATCACCCGCTCGGAGATCTATGCCGATAAAATCGACATGATCGAGCAAAAGTATCCCAAAGCGGGCACCGACAACGTCACGGTAACACTGGCTATCCAGAACATCGCCAGTGGCGAACGGACCTGGGTGGATATGGGTGAAAACCAGGACATCTATTTCGCCCGTGGCGACTGGATGCCGGATAGCAGCACCTTTACCTATCAGTGGCAGACCCGGGATCAACAGACACTGGAACTGCGGGCCTTTCACCTGGACAGTCAGAAACAGTCCGTGCTGCTCACCGAGTCCAGCCCCACCTGGGTAAATCTGCACGACGACCTGACGTTTTTAAGCGATCGGAACCAGTTTATCTGGGCCTCAGAACGCGACGGCTTTAAGCATCTTTACCTGTATAACAATGACGGTACGCTGGTCTCGCAAATCACCCGCGGCGACTGGGTGGTGGATTCGCTCAAGGCGGTGGATGCTAAACAGAACAAGGTATATTTCACGGGCCGCAGAGACACCCCTCTGGAGAGCCATTTATACAGTGTCCCACTTAAGGGCGGCAAAATTACCCGCATCACGGAACGTGACGGTTTCCACCAAATCACATTCAGCGGTGACGCGTCGATTTATATAGACCGTTTCTCTACCGTTAACTCGCCGTATCAGGTCAGCCTGCATAATGCTACTGGCAAGCAAATTACCTGGCTGGAAAGAAACGAGGTGGATAGTGACCACCCACTTCACCCTTACATGGAAAGCTGGACCAAGCCCGAATTTGGCTCTCTGACTACAGACGATGGCGCCACCTTGCAATACCGGCTGTATAAGCCCGCCAATCTGCAGAAACAGCATCCGGTGATTGTGTATCTGTATGGTGGCCCGCATGCTCAGGTAGTGAACAACAGCTGGGGCGGCAATCGCGGGTTGCTTATGCAGTACTGGGTTGATCAGGGCTATGTGGTGTTCTCGCTGGACAACCGCGGCTCTAACTATCGCGGCAAGGCCTTCGAAGACCCAATCTATAAACAGATGGGCAGCATTGAAGTAGAGGATCAGGTAGCCGGTGTGAAATTCCTGCGCACGCTGCCGTTTGTCGATCCCAAGCGCATTGGCGTGCACGGACACAGCTACGGTGGTTACATGACACTGATGGCCATGTTCAAAGCCGGTGAGTACTTTACAGCAGGCGTATCCGGTGCTCCGGTTACCGACTGGCGTTTGTATGATACTCATTACACTGAGCGCTATATGGGGAACCCGAACACCGACGATGCGGCCTACACGAAAGCCTCGGTGTTCCCTTACGCCAAAGACCTGAAAGGCCCGCTGCTGATTTACCATGGAATGGCCGATGACAACGTGCTGTTCACCCATAGCACCATGTTGTACAAGCACCTGCAGGACCTGGCTATTCCGTTTGAAACCATGGACTACCCAGGGAAAAAACACAGTATCCGGGGCAAGCAGACCGGGATCCACCTGTACAAAACCATCACTAACTTTTTCAACCGCAATCTGCACCCCAGCGCAGATTAATTGAAATTATCCAAGCCACCTGTTCAGGTGGCTTTTTTTTTCATGTTCATTTTCACTGACAAGCCTACCTGTTCTTTTTTCGCCAGCGCCTGTTAATTCGCGGGCTTAGGGCCAACAACTGCTCGTACCATTCACCTATGTAATAACTCACCAACACTACGCCTTATTCGTTTATAACTAAACGGTCTATTAAACAATTGTTAAAAATTGTTCTGTCCGCTAAGTTAGTTGTCGGGATTAACCCGTTAGCGCCTGAATAACCTGAAAAAAAGATCGGTATAAACCGACATTTAGGCAAAATGATAACAAGTGAAGAAGAAGTATATATGTTCAAAACAACTATAAAACCTACTCTGGCAGCCACTTTACTGGCACTGGGTTCTGCTTCAGTCGCCGCTCAGACCGGCGACCGATATATCATTCAGGTCGATAACAACAGCAAAGGCATCGTCAAGGC
>JBPEWW010000364.1:0-4470 GCA_052032275.1 Alteromonas sp.
CCCTCGCCGCTAACCATTGCCGCAATTGCTGGGTATGCTCTTCTACATTCCTGTCGCTAAGCGTGCCACTGAACTGAATAGCAGCGACTTTATAATTGGTTAACTCACTGACGTTCACGTCAGGGTGGGTGGGCCTTGGGGTAGTAGCCAGACTAAAATCATCCGGCATGATGAATATCATGGAGTCCTGATGGTCACTCATTAAAACCGGCGCTGTCATGGCGATTTTTTGCCCGCTCTCACTCTCACCGGCATTGCTCGTAAACACCGGCGCCGTCATCGCAATTTCCTGAGACTGCACGTTGTCACCACTGATGTAGTTGAATAGCCGCCTGAAAGCGGCGCCATCGTCATCGCCCTTCATCGGCGTGGACACCAATATCATAGGCGCATATTCTCTTACCTCGATTTGGCTATTGGCGGCCTCCTCAATCACGGTGTAGGGCGCTGTTGCGGTGTCGCTCTGACCAAACACAGAGCAACCACTCAATAGCATCAGGGTTACGGCAACTAATGTAGTTTTCATAAACACTCTTCGTTGTTAGCAGGCGGGTTATAGGACTATTTCAGTTTATCTGGCGCGCTGTCGGTTAGGGCAGTGGTACCCGGTAAATTTCAAATTGCATATCACTGACATCCTGGCCGGCATGCTGGATTTTACTGTTGGTATAATACAAATACGCGTCATGGATACTGAACGTGTCAGCCCAGCTGACGGCATCCCCCTCCACCAGTGTGCGCAGCTCCAGGCTGGGCGTCAGGTACTGCACCTTGTGATGCTCTAAGTCCGCCAGATACAGGTTTCCCCTCTCATCGTAGATCATGCCATCAGGCGCACCGGTTTGCGTGATAGCCCGCACATGTTTACCGGTTGTCTTGCCTTTCTCGATAGCGCGGGTATTGATACTGTACAAGGTATACCCCGACAGGGCGTGGAAGTATAACGTCCGGTTGCGGCGATCCAGGGCGATGCCGTCTGAGTGAACTGTCATATTAACAGGCGTCCCTGCCACATTGATGGATGCGACTTCCGCCGTCGTACTGGCCAGGCCATCCAGTATGCGATAGCTGCTGTCATCCTTGAGGTTATACACCACCAGGCCGGGATGATTGGAGTCGGTCAGGTAGATACGCTGCGTGTCATCATCAATGCGCAGATCGTTGATGTACGAGTCGCTATGATAAGCATCCTCAGCCAGCATCAGCACATCTGTAATAGTATTACTGGTAAGATCCACCACAAATATGCGTGGGGTATCCACCACCTGTTGCAGTTTCGGGTTGCGGGTATCCAGTACGTATAGCTTATCGTGATGCGCAACTACTGACTGCACGGCCAAAAAGCAGTCATCGGCGGGTTGACTGTCAGCCACACAACGGTTGGCTTTGTCATCAGGGTACGGCGTAAATGCGTTGGTACTGGTGTTCACCTCAGCAACCGCGAAGGGAACGCCGTCCCGCCAGTTAGGCGCGTTGACAAACATCCGGGCCGACTCTGACACCGTCACCCCCGTAATCTGCACACCGTCGCTGTAGGCGACTTTTTCAGCCTGTGGCAGCTCACTGGCACTGGTCATTGCTGCCAGCACCAGGCTCGCAGTCAGGCAAAGAAAACGGTTCATAGCAATCCTTAAAAAACGTGATGTAGCTACTACGCACTACATCGCTCAGCAGATTGCTCCCGACCGGTTGCATTGAACCTGGGAGGAGTGACCTCGCAGTAGGCCTCCCCCGGAAACACTAGTTGGTAGCGCTAACGGATGAATAAGCCTGGGTATTCCACAACGGCACGGTAGACAAGCTATGCTTGAAACTGCCTGACGACTCTTTCGTTGAATACGACACATACATCAGGGTCTTGGACTGCGCATCGTATATTCTGCGAACCTTCATATTTTTAAAGAAAATACTTTTAGATTTTTTGAACACCACGTCCCCCGACGCGGATTTGTCAATTTCAGCTATCATGCGGGCGGTAATGTCGCCCGTCTGGCGACATGCAATGGCGCTGTCAGAGGGGTCTGAAAAGTCCAGATCCGCCTCGATACTGGAAATATGGCAGGTTACGCCGGTTACAATGGGATCCTGAAGCGCATCTATTTTAATGTCCTTGGTAGTAAACAGCCCCAGTGACACATCCCCTACTTCCTGATCGCTGCAGGCAGAAACACTACTCATCAACACAAACAACAAAGCAACATGGCGCATGACTTTTCCTTTCAGTAAACGAACAGCAACTATACGCAGTGAACAGGCAATTTGCCAAACCCCTGCCAGGCGCACCGCGCCATAACCTGCCAGGAGGCGTCTCGCTCTAGGTATTCAGCGTCGCGGCCTGCGGAGTTTACGCCACGGCAGTCACCGCGAGCAGGGCGCACGCAGCCTGGCCTTAGCGATTAAAACTGTCTTTATGGAGCTGCTCAGGGCTGACCCCTTTGTTCAGGAGAATCCTCTCCACGTCTGCCATCATCGCTGCAGGACCACACAGGTAGTATTCCGCCGACAAAGCTGCCGGCGATGTGCTAAGAATTTCTGTTAAGACCTTTTGTACATACCCCGACTCGCCGTCCCAGCTACCCGAGGGCGCCGATAATGTGGGGATATACCTGAAGTTATCATAGTGACTTTGCAGTGTGGCAAGCTCGTCATGATATAACAGGTCATCTTCCGTTCTGGCGCCATAAATCAGCACCATGTCGCCCTGATGATTATATTTTTTCAACTGCTCAAAAATAATGGCACGCAATGGGGCAAGCCCCGACCCCGCCCCCACAAAAACCTGTTGACGATGGCCATTGCAGCTGGCAAAAAAGTCACAAAACGGCCCTCTCGCGTTGACCACTTCGCCCACTGCCAGCGAGCCCAGATAGGTAGAACCAATACCCGCAGCATAGTTACCGGAAGCGGTCTGCCACCGTATATTAAAGGTTAACGCGTCAGACTCCTGGTCAAAATTAGCGATGGAGTAGTGACGCACCGCACCGGAATGTGCAAAATCCCCCTGGGCAAAGTCAGCCCAGTGCGGTTTGAACTTATCTGGCAAGTCCCCCGGACACAGACTGTTCACGCTGGCAGGCACCTTAAACTGCATATATGCGCCCGCTTTAAACGACAGCGCCGGGCCGGATTTAACCTTGAACTTAACCTCTTTGATAAAAGGCGTAAGAAACTTACTGGCCACTACAACCAGCTTGTAGTCACTCACGCTGCTGTTGCTTGCAACTTCTACTGCATTAATTTCCGACACTGTGTGCTGACACCCTAAGCGGTAGCCCTGTTCCAGCTGATGTGCGGACAGTTGCTCTTGCTCCGCGGGCGTCACTGGTATCGGCGTTGCACTTTTAAACAGGCACTTTCCACAGGTTCCCCCGCCACCGCAGGCAGTCGGCAGATAGATACCGGCACTTGCCAGCTCATCAAGGATGACTGCACTTTCTCTCGCTGAAAGGGTTTGTGGCGCATTGTCATCGGCAAAAGTCACGACTACGTCTTTGTGCCGCGTGCGCCAGGTTATTTTCAGTAAACCTGCCTGGCATTGCTGGATTAGCCAAAGCACACCCGTGATCGCTAACAGCAGGGTGAACACCGCAAAGGTGATGATTAACCAATGATTAAAGCCCCCCTGATTGGCATAATCCATAAAGTGCAGCTTCATCATCAGCTCTTTTAATCTGACGTCACTGTTGATATGCCGGATAACCCTGCCGGTAACCGCATCTAAATAAATTCGGGTACTGTTACCGTCCGTTACATCGATTTGCCACATGGGATTTTGCTGGGTAGCAAAGTCTTCAAAAGGCGGCTGAACCAACCGGGCTTTTTGCAGCCGGCCCGGGCCGGAATACGACAATTGTGCAAGCGCCAGCGCTTGCTGCTCAGTCAGTCGGGTGCGCTCTCCTGATACCGCATCGAATAAAGCAGAGCGGCGCAGCTGGTAACTGTGCTCGCCTTTTTCATAGACAAAATGATAATACGGATACTTTAATATCCATATCAGGTGGACGCTGACTGGCGGAGGACTGGCAATGGCTGAAACCGGCACAATATCGACATCCGGGCGCGCGGTTTTCTGGTGAGAATGAGCACGAAACTCATGACCCGCGGCCTTATGGTGGTCCATCAGATTAAAGTACACGCCAGTACCCAGCCAGATGAGTAACTGAATGCCTACGCCCAGCGATAGCCATTTGTGCGCAGTTTTACTGAATTTGAATAGTGACATCACAGCGCCCCGCGTCTGTTTGGCGCCACCACCCGATACCAGGTCAGAACAGCCCCTGAGCCGGCCGCCAGTAAACCCAGCGAGGCCACAACAAATAACAACCAGTTGGAAACGTTTTCGCCGTCGTCATAGTCCATAATATGAAATCGCCACATCCAGTCGAACAGCCGCCACAAGTTGTGCCGTTTAGCCACTACCCTGCCGGTGTACTGATTGATATAAAAGGTGGGGGTAGTGATGCCCGCGTA
>JBPEWW010000365.1:0-2336 GCA_052032275.1 Alteromonas sp.
TCCATACAGGCGACAGCCGCCGCGCCCGCGCCCATGCAGACAATTTTCGCCTCTTCGATACGCTTACCCTGAATTTCCAGCGCATTGAGCATACCTGCTGCGGTGACAATGGCCGTCCCGTGCTGGTCGTCGTGAAAGACCGGAATGCGACAGCGTTTGATCAGCTCCTGCTCAATCTCAAAGCACTCAGGGGCTTTGATGTCCTCCAGGTTGATGCCGCCAAAGGTGTCAGCAATATTGGCGACCGTATTGATAAACTCTTCGGTGGTGCGGTGCTTCACTTCAATGTCGATGGCATCCAAACCGGCAAAGCGTTTAAACAGCAGCGCCTTGCCCTCCATGACGGGTTTGGAGGCGAGCGGCCCAAGATTACCGAGTCCCAGGATCGCGGTGCCGTTACTGATTACCGCAACCATGTTGCCTTTCGCGGTGTAGCGGTATGCGGCATCCGGATCGTTGGCAATCTCGCGCACGGGTTCGGCGACGCCGGGACTATAGGCCAGGGCCAGGTCATCCACGCCTTCGGCCGGCTTGGACAGTTCTACGCGAATTTTCCCGGGGGTGGGCTTTTCGTGGTAGTCGAGTGCGCGTTGTCTAAAATCTGACATTATTGCAAGTGTCCTTCAGTGTAGGGTTTGAGGTTAGACTTGACGATGTTGTTGTCAAAGGGCTTTTGTCGTTGCTTTTTCGCGCAACTCTATCACAGCCCCCAATGCAGTACATATCTGATCAGGTTGTGCATGATTAATTTAACCACAAGTCGCCTGCACCTCCAGAGTGAGCAGGAAATAGTCAGCATAGCGCAGGGTGATGATGGGGAACGGAGGCAGGCATAAACGCCAGACACAAAAAAAGCGCCGGACGGCGCTTTTTTGGTTCGGAATAACCGGGCTTACTTTTTGCCCAGTGCGCCGAAACGTTTCTTGAAGCGGTCTACACGGCCACCGGTATCAACGTTACGTTGCTTACCAGTATAGAAAGGGTGACACGCTGAACAAACATCCAGGTTCACGTCCTTACCCAGGGTAGAACGAACTTTGATGGTGTTACCGCAAGAGCAGTTTGCAGTAATTTCCGCGTAATCGGGGTGAATACCTTCTTTCATGGGTTACCTCAGTCATAAGGCCGTATCGCTATCCAGCCCGAAGCTGAACACCATACGCAACTAATAATTAGTGCAAGGCAGCCAGGGCCTTGCTGTAAAGAGCGGCGCATATTAATGTAAGTTGCCCCCGGGATCAAGCGGTTTGTGTGATTCTTAACCTGATCAGGGCCAGTAAAACCGGGGCTTTGCAGGATTGACTATCGCTGTGTATCGATCAGCAGTTACAATGCCTGAATTATCCCTGCCCCGGCTAGTTTACTGGCGAACAAGGAGCTTGTACAAAGCATGGCGCTTATTGATGTGGCGGTGCCGGTTCCGCTTCGACAAACCTTTACCTATACCTGTGATACCGTGCCGCCGCCTGGCGTGCGGGTGCAGATACCGTTTGGCAATCGCCAGCTGGTCGGCATTGTGATGGGGGAGGCCGGGGCAACGGATGCGGATAAGCTCAAAGCGATTACTCAGGTTCTCGACACCCGCCCGGTGCTGGATGCCTCGCTGCTGACACTGTGCCGCTGGTTATCCCAGTATTACCACCACGCGCCAGGAGAGGTGTTACATACGGTACTGCCCGTGCTGTTGAGAAAAGGCGAGCCGGCGCAGCCTGAGGATATTGTGCTGCTCAGTGCCACCACCCAGGGCCGCCAGTATGCGCTGAGCGAGTTGCAACGCGCGCCGAAGCAGCAGGCCTGTCTGGCATGGCTGCGCGAGCAACCTCAGCCCCGCAGCGAGGTCACCCGGCACTATGCGGGTGCCGTGATCAAGGCACTGACAGACAAAGGCCTGATAGAGGAGGAACGGCAACCCTGGCAGCCCCGCCCGTTCGCCTACGTCGAGGCCCTGAATATACAGGGCGCTCCGGTGCCTGATAAAGAGCAGGCGGTGGCCATCGCCGCTATCACCAGCCAGCGACACGACTTCGCGGCTCTGTTATTAGAGGGGGTGACCGGGAGCGGTAAAACCGAGGTGTATTTGCAGGCCATCGAGCCGGTGCTGCGGGACGGTAAACAGGTTCTGATCCTGGTCCCGGAAATTGGTCTGACACCGCAAACAGTGAGGCGGTTTGAAAAACGGTTTGGTATTGCTGTTGGCGTGCTGCACTCACAGCTCACCGATACTGCCCGGCTCAAAGTCTGGCAGCAGGCCCGGGAAGGAGAACTGGGGATTATCATCGGCACCCGCTCGGCGATTTTTACGCCGCTGAAGCGCCCCGGTATGCTGATTGTCGACG
>JBPEWW010000366.1:0-5992 GCA_052032275.1 Alteromonas sp.
CTGAGTGAGATCAATAAGGTCTTTTCACCGGAATTCCGTAACCGGCTGGATGGCATCATCTGGTTTAATCATCTGGACTCAGAGATTATTCTGCAGGTGGTGGACAAGTTCATTATTGAGCTTCAGGCGCAACTGGATGTGAAAGGGGTGTCACTGGAGGTAACCTCAGAAGCACGTGCTTATCTGGCAGAGAAAGGCTATGACAAAGCCATGGGCGCCCGTCCTATGGCACGTCTTATCAAGCATGAAATTAAGAAGGAACTGGCCAACGAACTGCTCTTTGGCGAATTAAGCAAAGGCGGTAGCGTGAAAGTGCATGTGAAAGACGACAAGCTGGAGTTTACGTACGCCGGCGTCAATGCTGAGAAAGCGGAGACGCAGTCAAACTGATTGCGGCGCGGTTACTCAGACACAAAAAAGCCCGATATTGTATCGGGCTTTTTTTGTAGCGGAGACCGCTGTCAGGCGAATTATCTTGCACGATAAATGATACGGCCTTTGGTCAGGTCGTAGGGTGTCATTTCCACCGTCACTTTGTCACCGGTTAAGATCCGGATATAGTTTTTACGCATTTTGCCAGAGATGTGCGCCGTCACCACGTGACCGTTCTCCAGCTCAACGCGGAACATCGTGTTAGGAAGGGTATCCAGAACCGTTCCTTCCATTTCAATACAATCTTCTTTCGCCATGTAAAGCAGTTACCTCAAATAAGTCAAAATTTTTGCCGCGCAGACAGTAACCAATCTGCCCCCGAGTGTAAAGCATTTACCGATATTTTTTATCAACGCGATGCCAGCGGTGGTGCTGAAAGCGCTCATGGGGGAGAAAATCCGCTTTATACGCCATTTTTTGGCAGCTGTCTATTTGATAACCCAGATAAACATAATTCATCTGCTGTTTCTGCGCGTGTTGCAGCTGTTGCAGGATCATCCAGATGCCCAGTGAAGCCTGGGTGTAATCGGGATTAAAAAACGTGTACAGCGCTGACATTGCTCGGTTTACGCTATCGTCTAATACGTCACATACGGCTACCGCGATCAACGTTTCACCGTCATACGCTTCAACAAACGCAGGTGGGTTCCAGCTACAGTGTATAAAGCCGTTGAACTGCTCGGGTGATGGTGGGTACATGGACCCGTCAGCATGACGTTCGCGAATATACCGGGCGTACAGCGGGTAATAGTCTGTCGTCGGCGTACGGGTGAATACAGAGCGTAGCGCGGCATTTTTTTTGAGCAATCTGCGCTGGCTGCGCGACGGGCGAAACTCAGCCACGGGTAGCCGAATGGATTCACAGGCCTGGCAAAGCGGGCAGTGGGGCCGGTAAATCTGCTCGCCACTGCGGCGGAATCCCGCCTGGATCAGCTGGGCGTAACGTTGCGCCAGGGAGGTTTCTTCTTCAGCAAATACCAGCAACTGCTCTTGCTGGTCAGCAAGGTAACTGCAGGTTGCCGGGTGGGTGATGCCAAATCTCACGGGGTGATATCCTGGCTTGACCAGCATCGTCGGTAAGCCGCCCGCAGCTTCCCGGTAGTGTCCAGTGTCTGGTTGTGCTGTTGCAGGCGGGTAACAAAGTCGCTCCGCGGTAACGTCATGGCACCCAGCGACGCCAGGTGGTCGGTAGGTAACTGGCAGTCAATGAATGCCAGCTGATGTGCACGCATGTGATTTACCAGTGCCAGCATTGCCAGCTTGGAGGTATTGCTCTGACGGTGAAACATGGACTCACCGCAAAATACCTCGCCAATGGCAACGCCATATAAGCCGCCCACCAACGTAGTGTCTTCCCAGACTTCCACTGAATGGGCCAGCCCGGCGTGGTACAGGTTCGTGTAAGCGTGCTGCATATCGTCTGTTATCCAGGTGTCGGCGCTGACATCCTCGCTGCCCGGGTGCTTACGGGGAATAGACGCACAGGCCTGAATGACCAGCGGGAAGTCATGGTTCAGGGTGATGCGGTAGCGCTGTTTTGCAGCCAGTTTACGCAGACTACGACTGGCAGAAAATGCCTCTAAGGGAATGATAGCGCGTGGATCCGGAGACCACCACAAGATTGGCTCGTCCTCTCCAAACCAGGGGAAAATGCCGTTGCTGTAAGCGTTGAATAAGCGGTTTACATCAAGCGTGCCACCGAAGGCTAACAGGCCATTAGGCTCTTGCAGTGCGGTGTTAACACTGGGGAAGGGCGTGGTGTCATGAAGGTACGGCAATTCAAGCATGATGATATAAGACAGTACACAGACGATACAAAAAGGCGGGCTTAAGCCCGCCAGCCAAACTTATTGTTCCATCATCAGGCCGTCAAGATACTTTTCAGCATCCAGTGCCGCCATACAGCCGGTGCCGGCCGAGGTGATGGCCTGACGGTAGACATGGTCACTCACATCACCGGCTGCATACACACCCTCTACGCTGGTCTGAGTGGCGTTACCCTGTAAGCCACTGTTAACCACAATGTAGCCGTCCTTCATTTCAAGCTGGCCCTGGAAAATATCGGTGTTGGGTTTATGGCCGATTGCAATGAACAAGCCCATAATATCCAGCTCTTCCGTGTTATCGCTGTCGGTATCCTTAATGCGGATCCCGGTTACGCCCATTTCGTCACCCACGACTTCGTCCAGGGTCCGGTTGAGGTGCAACACCACATTGCCGTTTTCGGCTTTATCACGCAGACGCTGCTCGAGGATCTTTTCACTGCGGAATTCGTCGCGACGATGAATAACGTGCACTTCTGATGCGATATTCGACAGGTAAAGGGCTTCTTCCACCGCGGTATTCCCGCCACCGACGACCGCCACTTTCTGGTTACGATAGAAGAAACCGTCACAGGTGGCACAGGCGGAAACACCTTTGCCCATGAATGCCTGCTCGGACTCCATACCCAGATATTTCGCTGATGCCCCTGTGGCAATGATTAACGCGTCACAGGTGTAGGTGCCATTATCGCCATACAGGGTAAACGGACGTTTGGTGAGGTCGGTTTTATTGATGTGATCAAAAATAATTTCAGTATCGAACTTCTCGGCATGTTTTTGCATTCTGACCATCAGGTCTGGCCCGGTCAGGCCTTCCGGATCACCTGGCCAGTTTTCAACTTCGGTGGTGGTTGTCAGCTGGCCACCTTGCTGGATCCCGGTCAGCAGCACGGGCTCCAGGTTGGCACGGGCGGCGTACACGGCCGCAGAATAACCTGCCGGGCCGGAACCTAAAATAAGAAGACGAACGTGTCTGCTCTCTGACATTATTTACTCCAAAAATCTTCATTGCCAATGCGGCAAATTAATACGACTAACAGGCAAGGTTGGGGCAAAATCCACAGATTCAATCACTGCACCAGCCAGGCTGAAAAAATTTGTGCCTATGATGCCTTTTACCTCATGCAATGTCACTCTTCACCGACAATGAGCTATAACTTGTTTTGGTCAGTATTATAGATAAACGGTATACTGTTAACAGAACCGATACAGATGAACTGTTGAGGGAAGGCGCAGTAATGGGGTGAATAATGGCACAATCGGTATTTTCACTGTTTCGCGACGGTCAACACTACATGCACACCTGGCCGGTGAAAAAAGAATTGTATGCACATTTTCCCGAATGCCGGGTGGTCACGGCTACCCAGCTGGCCGTAAAAGCCATGCCGCCTATGGCAGTGCTGGCGTGCGTTACCTTATTTAATACCCTGGGCGCAGAGTTTCTGCCACAGATCATTACCGTGGGGCTCTTCTTTTTAAGTTTACCCCTGCAGGGGCTGATGTGGCTAGGGCACCGGTCTCATCAGCTGCTGCCACCGCAGCTCAAACACTGGTATCAGGAAATTCACGGAAAAATGCGCAGTCAGGGCTGTACGGTGCAGGCACTGAAATCCCGTCCTCGCTACATGGAGCTGGCGACATTACTGAAAACGGCGTTCAGTGATCTCGATAAAATGTATACCCGCAGCTGGTTTTAATAGCGCGGCCGGCGCCAGACTCTTACCCGTTCATCTGACTTAACCCTGTTGCGCTGCGCGCCGTTATATGAGTATCTGGTGAACAGTCCGTAACCGGGTGGGCCTGACGGCGTCCGCCCTCGTTAATCACACCGGGTCGGACGCGTGTACAGCGTAAGAAGTAATCAGGCCGATAAAGCCTGACGGCTGGCCTGGCCAGCTTCCTGGCAGTGCGCCAGAAACTCTTCATAGGTGCCGTCAAAGTGCGTGAGTTGCTGATCGCGCACTTCAATGACCTGGGTGGCCAGCGACGAGACGAACTCGCGGTCGTGGCTGACGAAAATCACTGTGCCGTCAAATTTGAACAGGGCATTGTTAAGCGCTTCAATCGATTCCATGTCCAGGTGGTTGGTCGGTTCGTCCATGACCAGCACATTAATATCCTGCAGCATCAGTTTGCCGAACAGCAGGCGGTTTTTTTCACCCCCGGAACACACCCGGACCTGTTTATTAAAGTCATCAGAGCTGAATAACAAGCGTCCCAGCATGCCCTTAACCTGCAAATCATCATGCTTTGGCAGACGCCACTGAGACATCCATTCAAATAACGTGAGATCGCAGTCAAAATCGGCGGTGCTGTCCTGGGGGATATAACCAATCGCGGCATTCTCTGCCCACTTCACCGTGCCTTGGGCAGGTACAAGTTCGTTCACCAGGCATTTAAGCAGGGTGGTTTTTCCTGCCCCGTTCTCGCCGATGATGGCCAGACGCGAGCCAGCTTCCAGGAGCAGATTGGCATCACTAAATAACGGCACGTCGGGATAGTGGTGCCCCAGGTCCTCCAGTGTCACCGCTAACCGGTGAAGCTTTTTATGCTGCTTAAACTGAATAAAGGGCTTACGGCGGCTGGAAGCTTTAACTTCTGCCAGTTCAATTTTTTCCAGGCGTCTGGCGCGCGAAGTGGCTTGCTTGGCTTTGGATGCGTTGGCAGAGAAACGCGCAACAAACGATTGCAACTCTTCAATTTCAGCGGATTTCTTGGCATTTTCCTGGTGCAGTTGCTCCTGCGCCAGCATCGCCGCTTCCACGTAAGCATCGTAATTTCCCGGGTACACACGCAGCTCGCCATAATCGATGTCAGCCATGTGCGTACATACGGAGTTCAAAAAGTGACGATCGTGGGAGATGATCAGCATGGTGGACTTACGCTTGTTCAGTTCTTCTGCCAGCCAGTTAATGGTGTAAATATCCAGGTTGTTGGTAGGCTCGTCCAGCAGCAGGATATCCGGCTCAGCAAACAGCGCCTGCGCTAATAGCACCCGGACTTTCTTACCCGGCGCCACTTCTTTCATCAGGCCAAAATGGTAAGACTCGTCAATGCTGGCCGCGATAAGGATATCACCGGCCCGGGCCTCAGCAGTGTAGCCGTCCATTTCTGCGAACCGGGTTTCCAGCTCCGCCACCCGCATGCCGTCTTCTTCACTCATCTCCGGCTTGCTGTAGATTTCATCCCGCTCCCGTTTAATTTCCCACAACTCCCGGTCGCCCATAATCACCGCATCTACCACGCTCATGTCTTCAAAGGCAAACTGATCCTGACTGAGTACGCCCAGCTTGGTGCCCGGGGACATGGAGACGTTTCCTGCAGTGGGGGTCAGTGCACCACTGAGAATTTTCATAAACGTCGATTTACCGCAACCGTTGGCGCCAATCAGGCCGTAACGGTTGCCGTTGCCAAATTTGGCAGAGATATTTTCAAACAAAGGCGACGAGCCAAATTGCATCGTGATGTTGGCAGTGGTAATCAAGGTAATAGGTATCCAGCGGGTCGGTGACAAGATAACGGGCGCGATGTGAATCACGCCAGCGGCCGCGCAATATAAAGAAATCACTGCCAAGAGTCGAGGAAAATTTCGCCTTTTCTGGGCCGGGCTGGATGGAATTATTGACGGTGAAAGTTGCAAGATGAAGCCGCAGGGTGGTGCTCACCCTGCGAAGCTTGCACACAAAGCTACGGAGCCGTTATTCCTTAGGCATCAGGTCACTGCGCAATGCCCATAC
>JBPEWW010000367.1:0-3951 GCA_052032275.1 Alteromonas sp.
CTGCGTTACATCAACTCCTTCGGCAGCTGGTCAGTGGTGGTGTATGCCATACTCTATGTCACACTGGTCAGTTTTTCTTTTCCTAGTACGTTGTTCAATATTACCGCTGGCGTGCTGTTTAGTTTTACCGAAGCCATACTGGTAGCCAGCATTAGCGGGCTGGGCGCGGCCAGTATTACGTTCTTCATTTCACGTTTCCTGCTACATGATTATGTCTGTGACAAGGTCAAACGGGTTGAAAATGGTAACGAAATTCTGCGACTCGTGCAGACTGACAGCGGCAAAGTGATTTTACTGCTCAGACTCAACCCGTTTATTCCGGCGGTAGTAAAAAACTACGGCCTGGGGGTGACCGATATCCGGTATGTGAAATACGCGCTGTTTACTTTTCTCGGTCAGTTTCCCATCGCGGCATTGTATGTTTATTTAGGCTGGATTGGCGGGCAGGCTATGCTGGCGCAGGATAACGAACTCACCGCCGTTCACTGGGGCGTGCTTGGTCTGGGACTGGTGGTGAGTGCTATCACGCTGGTGGTTTCGCGCGTTTTCTTTAAAAAGAAACTGCAGGCACAAAGTGCGTAGCTAAGTAAACAAGACAACCCGGCATGGGCCCGGCACTGCAACGCGCGCTGATTAAGCGCAACGATTCGCAGGGAAGGGCGCCTGCTCCTTATCGTTACATATGCAAACTATCCTGAGAGGTGCCCTGTTTAGGGACAAACAAGGTGCCGTAGAGGCGGGCGGCAAATTCATCCGTCATTCCGGAAATATAGTCCGCAATGACTCGCATACCATTTCCCTGCGCCTCGGCGGCGCGCCAGCGTGCCTGGGTGTTGTCGGGTAACAGCCGCTCCGGATCCGAGCTGAGTGCTTCAAATAGCTCCATCACCACCAGTTGCCCTTTATATTCCAGCATCTGAACATCGGGCCTGCGGATCACCTTGTTATACACAAACCGCTTAAACAGCGCCAGTGCCTCAGACATTTCTGAGGGTAAGCAGGCGTTATACGCCAGTAGCGGGTGGCTAAAATGCGCAACAGGTTCAATGTTGATGGCGGTGATAAAGGCATTGACCAGTGCGCCAATAGCATTTTTGCGCTCGTGATGGTGTTTGCTGAACAAGCGTTGCGGCAAATCCTGGCCAATGGTCGCCAGTGCCGGCACCGAAAGCGCTTTAAGGGGAGCGGCCACCTGTTCGCTGAAATCATCCCGGGTGACCATGCCCATAACAATACTGTCTTCAAGATCATGAATACCGTAGGCGATATCATCTGCCAACTCCATAATAGAGCAGTCAAACGATTTATAGCGGGTTTTACCCGGCATACCCGGGCTGGCGTCAAAAGCCATGAATTGCTCCCGGTCGGCGTCAGGGAGCGGTGCCAGCAGCCATTCCAGCAGGGGCTCATCACAGCGAAACAATCCTTTCGGCGGATGCCAGTCTTTGGCTTTAACCTGGCGCAGTGAGGCGGGCCGTTGGGGGTAGTGCACAGTGTCGCTTAACACATCAATAAAGTTAGGGTATTTGACCAGCCCAAGTACGCTGCGGCGGCTCAGATTCATGCCATGTTCGGCCGTGTACGGCTCCAGTTGGGTAATAATACGAAATGTCTGCCCGTTGCCTTCAAAACCGCCATGTTGTTCCATCATGTAGTGCAGCGCCACTTCGCCACCGTGTCCAAACGGTGGGTGGCCAATGTCATGGGCCAGACACAGAGTTTCAATGAGCGTGGCATCCATATGCAGCATGTCGGCCAGGTCAGGGTATTTGCCGGCCAGTTGTGCGGCTATGCCGGTGCCAATCTGCGCCGCCTCCAGTGAATGGGTCAGCCGGGTACGGTAAAAATCACTGAGCCCGACGCCCAGCACCTGGGTTTTGGCCTGCAGCCGGCGAAACGCAGCAGAATGCAGTACCCGGGCTTTGTCGCGCTGATAAGGGGAACGGTGATCACCGTCGCGGCTTTGCGTGCGGGGTAAATGCCGTTCAAACCAGGCTGACTCCCAGTCATTGGCTGGTGGGGGAAATGTTGACACTGCTTACTCCTGTAATAACCGCTACTCGTGATCGTCCTGGGTGATCTCATCGAGGCTCAGAGAAAAACTGGGCACGTAGCGGGTAAGAAAGTAGTCGACCTCGTCCGAATGATAGGTTTTCAGCAAGGCGTCCAGCCGTTTTTTAGCCAGTTTAAATTCCTGATTGCCCGCAGCCAGCTCCTCAAGGGTTTTCAGATAGGCACACAACACATCGGCTGCTTTCACAATAAAAGCTTCTTCGTCGCTGTGCTGGCTCCCGTCTATCAAGGCGGCGTAATCATCCCGGAACGCTTCCGGCGCCATGTCGATCAGCTTATTTTCGGCAATTTTTTCAATTTTTTTGTATTCGTCTTTGATGGCCGGATTAAAGTATTTAACTGGCGTAGGTAAATCACCGGTGAGCACTTCAGACACATCATGAAATAGCGCAATGGTGGCAATTCGCTCAGCGTTTAGACTGCCACCAAAAAATTTATTTTTTATCAGGGCCAGTGCATGGGCCACCATAGCCACCTGCAAGCTATGCTCCTGCACATTTTCGGTGCGTACATTGTGCATCAGCGGCCAGCGGTTGATGAGCTTCATACGCGACAGGTGCGCGAAAAAATGACTCTTGTCAGACACCGTCAGCCCCCCTGACTGTATTGTGAGAAAAACCGGCCGATGCGGGTGAGGGCGGGTGATAACACATCACAGTGCGGCAAAAATACCAGCCGGAAGTACACACCATCATGCAGGTTAAATGCGCGGCCGTGGACCAGCAGAATTTTTTCCGCGCGCAATAAGTCCAGGATCATTTGCTCGTCATTTTTGATATTGAATTTTTTCTCATCAACCCGGGTAAAACAGTACATTGCGCCGTTGGGTTTTACGCAGGACAGCCCCTCAATACTGTTGAGCATGTCGCTGGCCAGATCCCGTTGTAACTTCAGGCGACCATTATCACTGATAAGATCGTTAATGCTCTGATAGCCGCCCAGCGCGGTTTGAATAGCACTCTGGCACGGCACATTGGCACACATTCGCATTGAGGCCAGAATATTCAGGCCCTCAATGTAGTCGCTGGCAATGCGTTTGTTGCCACTGACTACCAGCCACCCGGCCCGGAATCCCGCCACCCGGTAGTTTTTCGACAAACCACCCAGCGTGACACAAAACACGTCTTCTGCCAGCGAGGCGATACAGGTATGGCGTGCACCGTCATATAAAATTTTGTCGTAAATCTCATCGCTGAAAATGACCAGCTGATGTTCCCTGGCAAGACTCACCACCTCCTGCAGCAGCGCTTCACTGTAGACGGCACCGGTAGGGTTATTGGGGTTAATCAGCACGATTGCCCGGGTTTTGCTGGTGATTTTGCTTTTAATGTCGTCAATATCCGGAAACCAACCGGCCTGCTCATCACAGCGGTAGTGCACCGGCGAGCCGGAAGACAGGCTGACTGCCGCGGTCCACAACGGGTAATCCGGGCTGGGGAGCAGCACTTCGTCGCCCTGATTAAGCAGCGCCTGCATGGCGATCATGATCATTTCACTGACGCCGTTGCCAATGTAAATGTCGTCTACCCGAATATCTTTGATATTCATTTGCTGATAATACTGCATAACCGCCACACGGGCTGCGTAAATGCCTGCTGAGTCAGAGTAACCCTGCGAGGTAGGCAGGTTGTGAATGACGTCTTTCAGAATGTCATCGGGGGCATCAAACCCAAACGGGGCCGGGTTACCGATGTTCAGTTTCAGTATACGGTGGCCTTCGTCTTCCATTTTTCTTGCCTGAGCAGCAATGGGGCCGCGAATGTCGTAACAGACATTATCCAGTTTATGAGAGCGTGCTACGGTTTTCATGGTCTATCAGCTTGATTTACAGAATTTCAGAGTATCGCAAAGGAAGGCCGCTGGCTAACCCTTATTTGC
>JBPEWW010000368.1:0-2591 GCA_052032275.1 Alteromonas sp.
CGCGGCGAGGAAAACAACGTGTTTGCCATTAAACAGCAGGCCTTTGGGGCCCTGGCCGGCATACCCGATGCCATGGTGATCCCGCTCATTCCGCCGCCGGTGAGCGCACTGGGCAATGCCAGCGGGTTTGAGTTCCAGCTGATTGACCAGGGCGGGCTGGGGCACAGCGCACTGGTGCAGGCGACCAACACCTTTTTAGCCAAAGCCAATCAAAGCGAATTACTGACCTCGGTGCGCTTTAACGGGCTGGCCGATAATCCGCAATACGATTTGGATATCGACACCGTGAAAGCCCGCGCCCTCGGCGTTCCCCTCGCGACCATCAATCAAACCCTGAGTGCGGCGCTGGGGGGGCGTTATGTGAACGACTTCATTGAAAAAGGCCGGGTAAAGCGGGTGTATGTGCAGGCTGATGATCAGTATCGCATGTTGCCTAAAGACATCAGCAACTGGTACGTGCGCAATAACAGCGGCGGCATGGTGCAGCTGAAAGAAATTGCCAGTGGCCAGTGGACTTACGGGCCGCCGAAACTAACCCGCTTTAACGGCACCTCGTCACGGGAAATTCAGGGCTCCACCACCGCCGGGGTAAGCTCGGGTGAGGCGCTCAGCGAAGTGAGCCGTATAGCCGCCACGCTCCCCGATGGGATTTCGCTGGCCTGGACCGGGTTGTCCTACGAAGAGCAGCAAAGCGGCAACCAGACCCTGATCCTATACAGTATCACCGTTATTGCGGTGTTTATGATCCTGGCCGCGCTTTATGAAAGCTGGGCCATTCCGGTCGCCATTTTACTTACCGTGCCGTTTGGTATTTTCGGGGCGGTACTGGCTACCTGGCTGACCGGGCAAGCCAACGATGTCTACTTTCAGGTGGGCTTGTTGATGACCATTGGGCTGGCCGCCAAAAATGCCATTTTAATTGTGGAATTTGCGCAGCGCGGGGTGAACGAGGGCATGAGCCCTTATGATGCCGCACTGAATGCCGGCAAGCAGCGCCTGCGGCCCATACTGATGACCTCGTTAACCTTTATTCTGGGTGTGCTGCCACTGGCGTTTGCTACCGGTCCCGGCTCGGGTGCCCAGAACGCGATAAGCATAGGAGTGTTAGGCGGGATCACCGCCACCACCCTGTTCGTGGTGTTCTTTGCGCCGTATTTCTTTGTCTGGGTAAAGCGCGCTGTGGGCGGTGATAAAAGCGGGTCGTAGTTACCGCAGCGACGATTAGCCCATTCACTGAGCAGCAGGGCGGCCAGTACTGTGTCCCGTGTCTGCGTTGCACTCAAGGCTGCACTTCTGCGTAGTTGCCCTGCCATCGCCCGCTGGCACCTGCGCGCCGGCGGTGGATCCACAATGATTACCTGAAATTTCTGCTTGCGGGAAGTCAACGAGCCGCGCATATTGGTTGCTGAGCAGGGCAGGCCGATATTGAGCGGGTTCATTGCACTGCTATAGTGACACCATGGGGCCGGTGATGTTTTGTACGGTAAAGGTAACTTGACCAATAACTGGCTCGGGCAAAGTCAAAGCCGGGGAGTGCTACACAGCCCCACCGCGTGTTACATAAGGTTCAAAAGGCAAAAGGACAGCCCCATGTTAGGCGTATTCGGCGGTGACATAATCGGCTCAGTGTATGAATTTAAAAAGCGCACCCCCTACGCGTTTTCACCGCTTTTTCATCCTAACGCGCATATTACCGATGACTCGGTATGTTCCATTGCCATTATGGACGCGTTGTTACATGGCAAGCCGCCGGAAGAGGCGTTACGGCACTGGTGCAGGGAGTACTTTCACATCGGCGGCTGGGGCAAGCGGTTTGCGTTCTGGCTGGTGTCAACCGAGCCTAAACCCTATAACAGCGCAGGGAATGGCAGCGCCATGCGTATTGCCGCGGTGGGTTGGGTAGCACGGTCAGAAGAAGAGTTAATACAGCTTAGTGATGCGTGTACGGGCGTTACCCATGATCATCCAGATGGTCTGACGGCTGCCAGAGCCACGAGTCTGGCGGTTTACTTAGCCCGCCAGGGGGCAGAAGCTGACGAGATTCGCGAGCGTCTGTCGAAGTATTACGCACTGGATTATGCATTAAGTGAACTGCAACAGCACTATCAGCGCACTGAGCTGGCAAAAGATTCGGTGCCTCAAGCCATTTATTGCGCGCTCACCGCAACCAGCTACGAGGATGCCGTGCGCCGTGCGGTATCGTTGGGCGGGGATGCCGATACCCAGGCGGCTATAGCCGGCGGCATCGCGGAAGCGCGATTTGGTGTTGAACCCGCAATAACTGACAAAGTCAGGTCATATCTCGACCCAACTATGCTGGCAGTGGTAGACCGCTTCTATGAGGCGTTCGTCTGAAGCGTGAAAGAAGCTAGTGTAACGTTGCGATCTTAAGCAGTGCGCCGATTCCCACAGGCGACAGTCACCCTATAATCAAGTGTGTAAACCGCTCAGGTTAACGCGCGTCCATCAGTATATTGTATTCCCGGGCACACACAAAAGGGTCAGTGGCAACAAAGCTGCTGCCATCAGGGCAATCCAGGCCGCCAAATTCGTCAACGTTGCGGCCGGCCACACGCATAATGTGCCAGAGT
>JBPEWW010000369.1:0-4254 GCA_052032275.1 Alteromonas sp.
TCATCAACCGACTTATGCATAATTTCGCTGGTGGAGGTGTGGGCATGTTGCAGTTTTGCACCCAGCTTGTTGATACTCACCGTAGCCAGCGTGTAGTTAGGGTTGCCGGCCAGGTGACCACGGAGCGTTTGCAGCTCGTTATCAATATCGCTGGACAGGCCTTCATAAAATTTCGTCAGGCGAATAATAAACCGGCTCAGCGTTTCAGCATGATTCTTCAATGACTGAAGCTGTTTTCCTTCCATAAGCTACTTTCCTCGGGGTAAGCAGGTCTGCTTACCCTTAGTGTGACACAGAACACACGGTTCTTCTTGTTTATTGTCTGGCAAGTCTATGATTCGGATAAGGCTTTTCAAAATTCGAGCGAAACGGATTGATATCCAGCCCGCCCCGGCGGGTATATCTCGCATTGACGGTAAGCTTGTCAGGCTGACATTTTGCAAGAATATCGCAATAGATACGCTCAATGCACTGTTCGTGAAACTCGTTGTGCTGGCGGAAACTAATCAGGTACTTCAGCAGGCTGGCGTGGTCTATTGCCGGCCCAGCATAGCGAATCTGAATCGTGGCCCAGTCGGGCTGGCTGGTGATCAGGCAGTTAGATTTTAATAGATGGCTCACCAGCGTTTCTTCGCAGTGCTCACTGCGGGTTTGCAGCAAACTGGCATCAGGCTGATAGTGGTCGATAGTCACATCAATATCATCGATTACCGTTCCTTCAGGCTCCACCATTTTTAACTGATGAAATTGCGGTGGCGTCCATAACGTCACCGTGACTGGCACACCGGCACACGCCGATAAGTCTGCTGTTAAGGTCTCGCAGACCTGGCTGGCGCTCTCGAAGCGGGTCTGGTTAAAACTATTCAGGTACAGCTTAAATGACTTAGATTCGATAAGGCTGGGCGAAGTAACCGGCACATCGCAGGTCAGTATGGCCACCTGGGGCTTGCCTTTGTTGTTAAGCCAGGACAGCTCGTAGCCGGTCCAGATATCCATGCCCTGGAAGGGCAGGTTTTCTGCCGTCAGACCAATCGAATCACGGTTCAGAGAGCGCGGCACGCCCTGTAACAGCGCAGGGTTGTAATGTGCTTCGTAGGTTACGCTTTGGCCCAGTGTAAGACCCTCAGGCGTTGCAAAGGGTGTAGAGTTAGATTGTTTGTTCATGATCACCGGTATGTTACGCGACCCGGGGCCGCTTGACTTTCATTGCTAGCATTATAGTGTACCGCAAAACGATTAAGGACTCCTATTATGACGACGCCCGTTACTGACGCTATGCACGATTTTGTTGCCCGTTATCAGTCTGCTGCACAGCAGGCAAATCAGCCGCTGACGATTGAATATGACAGTGCCTGGCCGTCGCCGTGCTATCAGAGCAAGGGAAACGAAGGGGAGCGGGTCCGCTGGGCGCCGGTGCCGCAAGAGGATGAATTAAACTTCAGCAATGTCGAAGAGGCCTTGTCCCTGTCACTGAATTCACAGTTTTGTGAGTACTTCACCTGCCTGTACAGTGATAATCTCACGGCAACAGCAAAGCAGGGCGCATGTGAATTGCTGCAGGTGTGGAACAAAGAAGATTTTGAACGCTTACAGCAAAACCTGATTGGCCATTTGTTAATGAAGCAGCGGCTCAAACAGGCGCCCACCTTATTTTTTGCCCTTACCGACGAAGAGGACTTCATTCTTACGGTCGATAACGCCTCCGGTGCTGTGATGCTGGAACAGGTGGGCAAGCCACCTCAGCAGCAGGTAGCTGACGACCTGGCCGGCTTTATTCGCGCCCTGACTCCCCTTATTCAGGCTTAGCAAGCACTTGCGCCAGGCGTTGCTCAAGCAGCGCCACTGCCTCTTCCAGTTGGACGATCCGCTTTTCCATAGCCTGGAGCTGGCCGGATTCGCTACGCGCCGGTGGATCATCCTGCGTGGGTACCTGGCGACTGCCTTTAAACGCTTTTACCGCCTCGATTGCCTGCGTCACACTGACCGTAAACGGGGCTTTTGCCCGCAGCATGGCGATAGTCGGGGGCACGCCTTCCTTTTGTAGTTTGTGGCATAGCATCACTAATTGTTGTACCGGGTCTTGCTGAGTCATGGGCGACTACTCCTGAAGTGGTTCAGGCCAACAGCATACCCCGCTTGCGGCCAACCTCAAGGCAATGGCGAACTGTTGGCGTGAAGCCTTAATGATGAATATCGCTAAATAATAGCGATATTCACAAAATTGTTGTGATGGATATTTTTAAGTGTAAAAGTAAATCAAACAAAATCAAGGGGTTACATTCTGGCCTTAATCTTGATTAGGCATTGTCATAAGAATATTACACAGCACAAGGAAACACGATGAAACATTTGGCACTTATTCTCGCACTTACTGCCCCGGTAGCCCTATCCGGGTGTGTAATTGTCAGCGGCGATACCGACAGCTATTCCGGGGGAGACTGGGAAGACAGAGAGTACAATAACCGTAAGCACATCGCGCAGCTTGAACTGGACATGACCTACGAGTCAATTATTCGCAAAATGGGCGTGGCGGATTTCAATGAACTTCATCAGAAAGCCGACGGCACCTACCGGGTATTGTTTTATCGGACGCAGCGGACCATGGAAGATGGCCTGACTACCAAAGACGAGTGCACGCCACTGGTATTTAAAAACGGCAGCCTGATTGGGTGGGGCGACAGTGCCTACGCTCACATTGGCTAACCGCTATGGTGTGTAATTAACAATTGTTTAACAATTGGGCGATTTTCCGCTACAGTGTGATTTGCATTACGGGCCTGATGGTCCGGCACCACAGGCAGCCAGTACCCGTTTGGCTGCCTTTTACGCATGTACAGGAGAAATGCTATGACCGCTGCAATTGACCAATTCCCGCCCGTAAATCCGGACAACGTCAATGCGATTTACCTGACCGCGGATGACCTGAGAGTGGCAGCGTCAATTCTGTACAATGCGTACTTCGATGATCCCTTGTTTGTTGATATTTTTCAGGCAGAGAAAGAAGGCTACGAAAACCGCCTGCGTTCAGCCATTCGCGAAGAGCTGAATGCATTCTGGGTAGCCGAACAACCCATGATTGGTTTGTTTGAGGGAAAACGCATGCTGGCGGTAGCCTGCATGATAAGCCCGGATGCCGCATTTGGGGCCGGGCGATACTGGCACTGGCGACTGAAAATGCTGCTGACCGCCGGCTTGTTTGGCACCCGTCAGATGGTAGAGAAAGAAGAACGGGTACGCGCCAGTATTCCTGCCACCGATTACCATATGCTGAGTTTTATTGCCGTTCACCCTGACCATCAGCACCTGGGTATTGGGCACAAGCTAATGGGCGCCATAGACAGCGTACTGGAAGACGACCCCAAAAGTGAAGGGGTGGCGGTATATGTCACCTTACCCAAATGCCGGCCTTTCTTTGAAGATGGCCGTTACCAGCTGGTACGCGAACTGGAAGTGGGTCACATTACCGGCCAGGTCATGTTCAGACCAAAATAAACAAACCAAAAAAATGGGGGCAGAGTACTTTTAAGAAATGTACTGTGACCCCTTTTTTGTTGTGGACTCCGCCTGGCTGCTCATTTTATTGCAATCCTGACATTTTTATAGAAAACTACGGCCCGCGCGGCAAACCTTTCCTCGCTGCGCCACTATAAAAACAAAGGACAAACATGAATAAGAAAATTACAGGATCGTTGCTGTTAACTGCAGTTCTTTCATCTGGCTGTGCCACTATTCTTACTGATGACGTTCACAATATGAACGTTACCACCTCTGACGGACGTGAAACCACCATTACTGTTGATGGAACAACCCAACAGGTTCCAGGTGTTGTCCAGGTTAAAAAAGAAAACAGTGACAAAGTACTGGTAGTAGATGCAGAAGAATGCACTGACGTAAACCTGAATAAAGAAGTTGAGTCAGCGTTCTTTATTAATATTATCAGCGGTGGTGTATTTGGTTCTTCAACGGACTACGGTACAGACAAAATGTGGCGTTATCAGGACAGCGTAACCATTCCGTGTAAATAAATACATAATATGATGACGTTTGGAAGGAAGTCGCTTGGCTTCCTTTTTATTTGCCTGCTCTATTCGCTTAACTCACTAGCCAGTGAGTTAACTTTCAATGATTTGATGAGCCGGGCGCACGAACAGGCACTTGCTGAGCGTCCACTTTGGCAGGCCTTGCTGGAAGCAAAAAGCGGTGTACCCGTAAATCACCAGCGTATATATTTATCAGAGCCCTTTAGCGCCGCGG
>JBPEWW010000037.1:0-3504 GCA_052032275.1 Alteromonas sp.
GCGGCCCTGCCGGCAGGCGCAATTCACCGGCTGTTGCCCGAACCCCATACCAGCTGGACCGATGCGCTGCGCGACGCCTGGTTTGAACGCTATGGAGAGCGCTGGTAATGCTGCAGTTTCCGGTACTGGCACAGTCAGTACGCTGGCTTTTTATTGGTGTATTAAGCCTGCCCATTATTGCCGGTGTAGCAGGGGTGCTGTTGCCGGCATTCGGCTATTTCCCGGCGCTTGGCGAAACCTCGTTCAGTCTGCGAGTCTTTGCCGGTTTATGGCAGGTGGAAGGGATAGGGTGGATGGCGTGGCTGTCTTTTCTGACCGGCATCGCGGCTACCGCCCTGGCGAGCTTGCTGGCGGTGGCCCTGTTAGCGGCGTTTTATCAGCATAGCTGGCTGCAGATATTGCAGCGTCTGTTAAGCCCGCTGCTGGTGTTGCCCCACGCCGCCGCTGCCATTGCGCTGTTATTCATTCTGGCCCCATCCGGCTGGGCGGCGCGCATCGGGGCGCAGATCACCGGTGACGGGTTACCTCCACAGTGGGCACTGCCCTATGACCAGTACGGAATAGCAGTCATCCTGGCCCTGGCACTCAAAGAGTTGCCGTTTATATTTCTGATGGCGCTAAGCGTACTGACCCAGCCCCAGCTGCAGGTCCGTCTGCACAGGCATATTCACTGCGCGCAGGCGATGGGCTATGCACCGGTCACCGCTTTCATCAAAGTGGCCTTGCCGGTGATTTATCCCCACCTGCGCCTGCCCATTCTGGCGGTGCTGGCCTACGCCACTGCCAACGTGGAAATTCCGCTGCTGCTGGGGCCAAACAATCCGCCGACGCTGGCTGTAGCGGTGTTGCAATGGTTTAACCATGTGGATTTAAGTATGCGGTTTCAGGGCTCTGCGGCGGCGGTGCTGCAGTTGCTGGTGACCCTGACGGCACTGGCCAGCTGGTGGGCGGCCGAACAGCTCCTGGCCCGCTGGGCGCAGCACATGCGCCTGAACGGCCAGCGTAAGCAGCTGAGTAACCGGGTCCGGGTAGTGGCCTGGGCCGGGTCGCTGCTGTTTATCATGGCCGGGCTGCTGATGCTGACAAGCATGCTGGTGTGGTCGGTGGCCACCTACTGGCCGTTTCCCGCCCTGTTGCCCGAGGGTGTCACGCTGTTACACTGGCAAACTGCGCTGCCAGCCCTTGCCTCCCCCCTGGTCACTACCCTGGTATTGGGCATTGCGGTCAGTCTGCTGGCGGTGACGGTGGCCTTGCTGGCGCTGGAAGCCGAGACCGGGTTTCTTGCAACCCGCAGTGCGCGTTGGCGGCAGTGGGACAGGGCGGTGGTCACCCTGACCCTGTATCTGCCTCTGTTAGTGCCGGGCGTCGCTTTTCTGTTTGGTTTGGTGTGGTTCCAGCAGCGCTGGTTTGCCGGCAGTGTGGTCACCTCCGTGTTTGTCAGCCACCTGATTTATGTGCTGCCCTACGTGTTTATTTCGCTGGCGGTGGCCTACCGGCGCCTGGATCCCCGCTATGTCAAGGTCGCGGCCGGGCTGGGTCAGTCTCCCTGGCAGATTTTCTGGCGCCTGAAGCTGCCTATGTTATTTGGTCCCATCCTGGTAGCAATGGCGTTAGGTATGGCCATTAGCTTTAGTCAGTACTTACCAACTTTATTGAGTGGCGGGGGCAGTATCAGCACCGTGACCACCGAAGCGGTGGCCGTGGCATCGGGGAGCAGTCAGCGGCTAAGCGCAGTATACGTCCTGGTGCAGGTACTGTTACCGCTGAGCGGATTCTTCCTTGCCTGGTGGTTGCCGGGCCGCTTTTTTAACCCCGCGGCGCGTATGAAGCGGCGACAACAAAGGATACCAGCGAATGACGTTGGCGCTTAAAAACCTGACCCTGTACCGGCATGAGGAGCCGTTGCTGAGTATTGATGTGACCGTACCAGCTGGCCAGGTGGTGGCTGTGATGGGGCCATCGGGTGCGGGTAAATCGACCCTGCTGGATGCCATTTGCGGGCAACTCAGTGACCCGTTCAGTTATCGCGGTGATATTATTCTTAATGGCCAGCGTATGAATGATCTGGCGGCGTACCGGCGTAACATCGGCATTTTATATCAGGACGCATTGCTGTTTGAACACATGACCGTGGGCGAAAACATCGCATTTGCGTTGCCCCGGCAGGTACATGCCAGCACCACGGCGGCTGAGCGTCATGCGCAGATAGCCAATCAGCTCAGCAGTGTTGGTCTGGCTGACTTGCAGGACCGTGCAGTGCAGACGCTGTCGGGTGGTCAGCAGGCCCGGGTGGCCCTGCTACGCACACTGGCGGCGCAGCCGGCAGCGGTGTTACTTGATGAGCCGTTTGCGAAACTCGATGCCACGCGCAAGGAAAAACTGCGCCAGTGGGTTTTCGACACCATCACCGAGCGCGGTTTGCCGGCGCTGATGGTCACCCATGATCCCAGCGATGCGCGGGCTGCCGGCGGCCCGGTGATAGAGGTATAGTATGTTAGATGCAAAAATAACCCCCTTGATTAAACCCGTTTTGCGGCCGCTGATTGTATGGCTGGATAAGCGGGCTGTGTCGCCAAACCAGGTCACGTTAGCCGGATTTGCGGTGGGCTTACTGGCGGTGCCGATGATCATTGTCCAGTGGTGGGGTATGGCGCTGGTGTTCATTGCCTGCAACCGGATTGCCGATGGCATTGACGGGGAGCTGGCCCGCTACCAGCACAGCAGTTCCAGTGCCGGGGGCTACCTGGATATTTGTCTGGATTTTTTGTTTTACGCGTCAATACCCCTGGCGTTTGGTATTGCCAACCCGCTGGAGTGGGGGATCCCGGCCATGGTGCTGTTAACTGCCTTTATTGGCACCGGCAGTAGCTTTCTGGCGTTTGCGGTGGCAGCTGAAAAATACGCCATTGAGCGCCCGCAGTTCAGTCACAAGAGTTTCTATTATATGCAAGGGCTTACCGAGGGCACGGAAACGATCCTGGCGTTTGTCGCCTTTTGTGTCTGGCCTTACTGGTTTCCGGAGCTGGCATACCTGTTTGCGCTGGCGTGTGCCATCACCATTGTGACCCGCATCGCGGGTGGATTTCACACACTAAGGAGGCTGGCCTGATGGATGCCAGTATGGTCAGACTGCCGATATTTCTGGCGGTCTTCGCCATAATGGCGGTGCTGGAAGTGTGGGCGCCGGCCCGCCAGGCACCGTTAAACCGCTGGGTACGCTGGCGGGGGAACCTGTTGTTATTAGTGACCGGCGCCGTGGCCGGCCGGCTGGTTTTGCCGGCAACCCTGGTCGGTGTCGCGCTGTGGGCCGCGCAAAGCGGAATCGGGTTGTTTAACCTGGTGGAGGTACCGGCACTGGTTGTCTTTACCGTGAGCATGCTGGTACTGGATGTAGCCATTTACTGGCAGCACCGGCTGTTTCACCGGATCCCGTGGCTGTGGCGACTGCATCAGGTGCATCACGCCGACAGCCACGTGGATACCACCACCGGATTGCGGTTTCAC
>JBPEWW010000370.1:0-20138 GCA_052032275.1 Alteromonas sp.
TAACCCTGGCAACCTGACGTTTACTAAGTCACAGTGACAGGGTAAGGTAGCCTCAGGTATGACACAGCAAACAGGGAATACAATGGGGCGGGGATGGCGCATACTACTTCTTACCGGACTGATTGCTTTTTCAGCAAAGCTTACCGCGCAAAGCCAGGCGTCTGATCTGTGGTTATTCACCCTTAGTCAGGTGCAGGGCGAAACCCGGATTACCCAGGCCCGGCAACTCACTGACAACCCCGGGTATACCAATCAGCCCCATTTCAGTCAGACGGGCGATGCGCTGTATTACACGCAAATGGTGACGAACAACGGGGTCGCGCAAACTGATGTGTTCCGCTATGACATGCGCCGGCATTTCCATAAGAACCTGACCCTGTCATCCACCTCGGAGTATTCCCCTACGCCCCGCTTTGATGGCACCGGGTTGTCAGTTATTCTGGTCGATGAAGCCGGTAAGCAGTGGTTGTGGGCGCTGGATGAGGATGGGAGACGTCAGGACAAGCTATTGACTGTCGAGCCTGTGGGTTACCACGTGTGGCTGGACAGTGATGCCGTGTTAGCGTTTGTACTGGGCGAACCGCACACCTTACAACGGCTGCCGCTCAACAGTGAAGGAACAACCGTGGATCAGCACATTGGTGCCAGCCTGTGGCCTGTTCCCGATACCGGTTTATTTGCTTATACCAAAAACCCTGCACCCGACAAACAACCCGATACACTGATGGGGTACGACCCGGCCACGGGCGTCAGCAATGTACTCACCCGCATGCCGGTGAACGTCAGTTATCATGCCTGGACGCCGAAGGGGGAAGCCATTGTGGTCAAAGACGCCGCAGTCTGGCGCTGGATCCCGGAAGAAATCTATAATACCGAAGCCACCCCGGCGGCAGCGCCCGTCAGCGAGAGCGGGCTACCGGCAGAGCTCGGCTGGCAGCCCTGGCTGGATATCAGCCGCTACTGTCCCAATGGTGGCTCGCGGCTGCATATGAGTAATGATGGCCGCTATCTGGCCGTAGTGTGTCATAGTAACGGTTGATTATGCCGCGTTAGGTGGCCGTTTACAGTGACAAAGCACGTCAATTTCGCCATCTTCGGTTTCCTGTTCCAGTTTGACATCAAATTTCCAGAGTCTGTGCAAATGCCGCATGACTTCGTCTTTGGACTCAGCCAATGGGATACCGTGTTGCGGAATATAGCGAAGTGTCAGTGACCGGTCACCCCGCACATCCACATTATACACCTGAATATTTGGCTCCAAGTTACTCAGGTTATATTGCGCGGACAACTTCTCACGTATTTTCAGATACCCCTGCTCGTCATGAATTGCGCTCACACTGACATAGGATTTCGAACTGTCATCCTCAACCGCAAACAGTTTAAAGTCGCGCATCAGCTTAGGAGACAAAAACTGGCTGATAAAGCTCTCATCCTTAAAGTTGTGCATGGCAAAGTGGACCGTCTCCAACCAGTCTTTGCCGGCGATATCGGGCAGGTAATAGCGGTCTTCCTCGGTGGGTGACTGGCAGACCCGTTTAATGTCCATAAACATATTGAAACCGAGCGCATAGGGATTAATCCCTGAATAGTACGGACTGTTGTAATCGGGTTGCATGACCACGCTGGTGTGGCTGTGCAGAAACTCCATAATAAAGCGGTCGCTGACCAGGCCTTCGTCGTACATCTGGTTGAGAATGTGGTAGTGCCAGAAGCAGGCCCAGCCCTCGTTCATAACCTGGGTTTGCTTTTGCGGATAAAAATACTGTGACACCTTACGCACAATGCGCACCAGTTCCCGCTGCCAAGACTCCAGCAGCGGCGCGTTTTTTTCAATAAAATACAGCAGGTTTTCCTGGGGTTCAGCAGGGAAGCGACGCTGCAGGGGTTTGTCCGCTTCTTTGGCGTTAGGTAACGTGCGCCACAGCTCGTTCACCTGTGATTGCAGATACTTTTCACGCTGCTTCTGACGTGATTTCTCCTCCTGCAGCGACAGCTTCTGAGGCCGCTTATAGCGGTCAACACCGTAGTTCATCAGGGCATGACAGGAGTCGAGCACGTTCTCCACTTCTTCGGTGCCGTATTTGTGTTCACACCGGGAAATATAGTTTTTTGCAAAAACCAGGTAATCGATAATGGAATCCGCATCGGTCCAGGTCTGAAACAGGTAATTGCCTTTAAAAAACGAATTGTGCCCGTAGCAGGCATGGGCCATAACCAGGGCCTGCATGGTAATGGTGTTTTCTTCCATCAGGTAGGCAATACAGGGGTTGGAGTTAATAACGATTTCATAAGCCAGGCCCATTTGCCCGCGCCGGTACTGTTGTTCGGTCTGAATGAATTTTTTGCCAAACGACCAGTGCGTGTAATTGATGGGCATGCCAATACTGGCGTATGCATCCATCATTTGCTCAGCGGTAATGACTTCGATTTGGTTGGGGTAAATATCCAGCCGAAAATTTTTTGCAATGCGGTCTATTTCCTTTTCGTACTGGGTCAGCATCTCAAACGTCCAGTCCGGTCCGTCGTCAAGCTGGTGAGCCTTACGTTTGCTGTTAGTTCCCATAGTGGCCTCCCGCCGCTGCATGCTGTTCAGATTGCCGGAACAGTTCTCTGAACACAGGGTAAATATCACTGACCTGCTGGATGTGCTTACACACAAAATTATCCATCACGTCTTCCACCTTCTGATATTCCCGCCACAAGCTTTGGTGCTGACGCTCGGTAATTTCGATGTAGGCAAAATAGCGGGTGACCGGCAGCAGATGATTCATCAGCATATCGCGACACTGTGGGGAGTCATCCGCCCAGTTGTCACCGTCAGAGGCCTGGGCGGCATAAATATTCCAGTCACTGCTGTCGTAGCGGGCCTTAACAATGTCGTTCATTAATTTCAGAGCACTGGAGACGATGGTGCCGCCTGTCTCCTGCGAATAGAAAAACTCGTGTTCATCTACTTCCTTGGCCTGGGTGTGATGTCGAATGTACACCACCTCCACGTTTTCATAAGTGCGGGTAAGAAACAGGTAAAGCAAAATGTAGAAGCGTTTGGCCATTTCCTTGGTAACCTGATCCATTGAGCCGGAGACGTCCATCAGACAGAACATCACCGCCTTGCTGGTGGGGACCGGCCGCCGGTCATAATTTTTAAAGCGCAGATCAAATGTATCGATGAAGGGCACTTTAGCAATTTTCGCTTTCAGTGCTTCAATGTCTTTCTCAAGCTCAATAATTTTAAGGGTATTGTCGTGCTTATCCTCCTTCAGCGCCTGTAATTCGGCTTCCAGTTCACGCAATTTTTTGCGATCACTGCCAGTCAGCGCAATACGGCGGGCAACTGAGCCTTTCAGTGAGCGCACAATATCCAGGTTACTGGGTACCCCGTCAGTCTGGAAACCAGCCCGGTAAGTCTCGTATTGCACCACCTTATCGAACTGGTTTTTTTTCAGGTTGGGCAGAGCGAGATCTTCGAATAGCAGATCAAGGTACTCGTCTTTGGATATGGAAAAGACAAATTCATCCTGACCCTCGCCACTGTCGCTGGCATCACCTTCACCGGCGCCCTGACCGCGGCCACCGGGTGGACGGTTAATTTTATCGCCAGCAGTAAACTGATCGTTACCCGGATGCACCACATCCCGCTTGCCGCCTTTGCCGGTATGAAAAACAGGCTCAGAAATATCCCGGGTAGGAATACTGATTTCCTCACCTGTTTCTAAATCGGTCACTGAACGTTTTCCTACGGCATCCGACACCGCACGCTTGATCTGACTTTTATATCGCTTCAGAAAGCGTTGTCGGTTAACGGTGCTTTTTCCCTTACTGTTTAAACGTCTGTCTATAAAATGCGCCATAAGCACCTTCTTTTTCGCTACAGCCTCCTTACGATGCTTTACGCACGCGTAAGTACCACTCACACAGCAACCGCACTTGTTTCTGGGTATAGCCTTTTTCGGTCATCCGATTGACAAAATCGTCGTGTTTCTTCTTGTCCTCGGTAGAGCCTTTGGTATTGAAAGAAATCACCGGCAGCAGGTCTTCGGTATTTGAGAACATTTTCTTCTCAATTACAGTGCGCAGTTTTTCGTAACTGGTCCAGGCAGGATTTTTACCACCGTGATTCGCTCTGGCACGCAGGACAAAATTCACAATTTCGTTGCGGAAGTCCTTAGGGTTACTGATCCCTGCCGGTTTCTCGGTTTTTTCCAGCTCGGCATTCAGCGACTCGCGATCAAACAGCTGACCGGTTTCCGGATCACGGTACTCCTGATCCTGGATCCAGAAGTCCGCATAGGTGACATAGCGGTCAAATAAATTCTGACCATATTCAGAGTAAGACTCCAGGTAAGCAGTTTGAATTTCCTTACCAATAAACTCCACATAACGCGGAATCAGGTAGCCTTTGAGGTACTCCATGTAGCTGTCAGCGGTTTCCTGGGGAAATTGCTCACGTTCGATCTGCCGTTCAAGGACGTAGAACAAATGGACCGGGTTGGCGGCCACTTCCTGATGATCGAAGTTAAACACCCGGGATAAAATCTTAAAGGCAAACCGGGTAGATAACCCTTCCATCCCCTCATCGACGCCGGCGTAATCGCGGTACTCCTGGTACGACTTGGCTTTGGGATCCGTGTCTTTGAGACTTTCGCCATCATAGACCCGCATCTTCGAATAAATACTGGAGTTTTCAGGCTCTTTAAGACGTGAGAGCACGGTAAATTGCGCCAGGCACTCCAGTGTATCCGGGGCACAGGGTGCACCCGCCAGTTCGCTGTTATCAATCAGCTTGCGGTAAATATTAATTTCTTCGCTTACCCGCAGACAATAGGGCACCTTGACAATGTAGACCCGATCCAGGAACGCCTCATTGTTTTTATTATTGCGGAATGTCTGCCACTCTGACTCATTGGAGTGAGCCAGAATGAGACCGTCAAAGGGCAGCGCCGAGAATCCTTCGGTAGGATTATAGTTGCCTTCCTGGGTGGCAGTAAGCAGGGGGTGGAGGACTTTAATTGGAGCTTTGAACATCTCCACAAATTCCATCATACCCTGATTAGATTTACATAATGAGCCCGAATAACTGTAGGCATCGGGATCGTTCTGGGCATACTGCTCCAGGCGGCGAATATCCACTTTACCGACCAGTGAAGAGATATCCTGGTTGTTTTCATCGCCGGGCTCGGTTTTCGCGATACCAACCTGATCAAGTACCGACGGAAACACTTTAACGACCCGGAAGCGGGTAATGTCACCGTTAAATTCGTGCAGGCGTTTACGGGCCCAGGGAGACATAATGGTTTTCAGGTAGCGCTTTGGAATACCGTATTCTTTTTCCAGTAAATGGCCGTCTTCACCTGCATCAAATAAACAGAAAGGGTGGTCGTTCACCGGTGAATCTTTCAGAATATAAATAGGCACTTTCTGCATCAGCTCTTTCAGGCGCTCAGCCAGTGATGACTTACCCCCGCCCACCGGGCCCAGCAGATAGAGGATTTGCTTTTTCTCTTCCAGCCCCTGGGCCGCGTGGCGCAGGTAGGAAACAATTTGTTCAATAGACTCTTCCATGCCGTAAAATTCATGGAAGGCGGGATACCGTGCAATCACACGGTTAGAAAAAATGCGGCTTAGCGCTGGATTGGTAGATGTATCAATCATCTCAGGCTCACCGATGGCTTTCAGTAGCCGTTCCGCAGAATTCGCGTAAGCCAGGGGATCTGTTTTACAGATATCTAAGAATTCCTCGATGGTAAATTCTTCCTGCTTTCGTTCTTCATAACGGTTTTGATAATGTTCGAAAATTCCCATGAATACCCCTAGAAAAAAACGGATGCCCGTATTTTTAGCTTAGTCGGTATTTGGAAAAACGAGAGATATTTATAATGTTTTTGGGAATAATGCGCCGCCAAAATGTATAAGCAAAAATGGAACTTTTCCCTAAGAATTACGAAGGGTTAGCCTTTGGTCTAATACACCAAAGAGAGCCCGGGAAAGGCCGGTTGTGGAAAACGTGGCAGCGGTGGCGGGTGACATTGAAAAGCAAATTGTGCGGCGGTGGTGACACCCTGATGCGGATGGACAGCAGCAATAAAAAATGCCCGCAGTAGCGGGCATTTTTTAATATGAAAACGGGGCTTACTTCGCGAAGTTTTCTGACGCAAATTCCCAGTTAACCAGTGCCCAGAAGCCTTCCAGGTACTTAGGACGGGCATTACGGTAATCAATGTAGTACGCGTGCTCCCACAGATCTACCGTCAGTACCGGCGTCACATCATCCTGTGACACAGGGGTATGTGCATTGCTGGTATTCACGATGTCCAATGAGCCGTCAGCTGTTTTTACCAGCCATGTCCAGCTTGAACCGAAGTTGTTTACCGCTTTGTCGTTGAATGCAGCCTGGAAGTCTGCGAACGACCCCCACTTCGCGTTAATTGCATCCGCCAGCGCACCAGAAGGTTCACCGCCGCCATTCGGGCTCAGGCAGTGCCAGTAAAAGGTGTGGTTCCACACTTGCGCCGCGTTATTGAACACTCCGCCTTCTGAAGATTTGATGATCTCTTCAAGGCTTTTGTTCTCCATATCCGTACCTTCAACCAAACCGTTAAGCTTGGTTACATAGGTTGCGTGGTGCTTACCGTAATGGTAGTCCAGGGTCTCTGAAGAAATATGTGGTTCCAGAGCGTTCTTTTCATAAGGTAATGCTGGTAATTCAAAAGCCATACGAGTCTCCATGTTGGTTTAATCTAGCTGTCGGGCTTACGAAAGCCTGTTTTATACGCCCGACATTTGGTCTCAGCTACGTTGGATATTGGGATGATTTTCTCTAACCCAATGACAAATTTATGAATTTTTGTGAACCGCGCCCCTTGGGCAGACGGTATGACGGTTTTTTGCCTGTTTCGATTCAGGATCATAGCCTAAAAACGCTAAAACAGATCACCGTCGAGGGTCAATCCCGCATAGCGGCAGTGACCGGCTCATCCCGTGCCATTGTTCCCGGCCCCCGGTTGGGTGTGATATACTGAACGGCCTTGAAAACCCGCAATTCATGCCCACATCTAGGGTACACTCACGTTGCCGAGAGGACAGAATGGAAAATACTGAGACTCAAGATACAGTTGAAAAAATCAAGCAGCAAATTGCTGAAAACCCGATCCTGCTTTATATGAAGGGTTCCCCAAAACTTCCCAGTTGTGGTTTCTCCGCGCAGGCTGTTCAGGCGCTGATGTCATGCGGCGAACAGTTCGCGTATGTGGATATTTTGCAAAACCCGGATATCCGAGCGGAACTGCCTAAATATGCCAACTGGCCAACCTTTCCCCAATTATGGGTAGACGGTGAGCTGGTAGGCGGCTGCGACATCATCATCGAGATGTTCCAGCAAAACGAATTGCAGCCTTTGATTAAAGAATCGGCGGCGAAAAGCAAGTCAGCTGAGTAAGACTGAAAAAGCCGGCCCCTGCCGGCTTTTTTGTTTGCCGATAATGACGTGACAACTGTTCATCCCGGCAGGGACAAAGTGCCGCTAAAACGCCCTTTTCGGGGCTGATTTCATGCCCCCGAACTTCTTATAGACAGCTCATAAAAGCCAATCCTCTACGCGCTAAAAATATATTTTAGTTTTACTAAAAAGTGTTTGTTTTCCGGATCCTAACGCTCTATAACTCGCTTGTCTGGCTGAAATTCAGTCAGTGTTGAAGGTTAATAAAAATGACAATTATCGGGCTGACAGCAAGTAACCACACGGTTACCTCAGACCCGCGTCCACATCCGGGAAACCACTATGAAAACATCATTATCTCTGCTTACGAGGAATGTTCGCACTATACTCGCTGCATCGGCAGCCTTAACCGTAATGGCAGCCACTCCTGCCCTGGCTCAGGAAGAGCAGCAAGCGGAAGCGCCTGACGACGTTGAGCAAATTGCGGTAGTCGGAACACGGGCAGCACCACGCTCCGTGGGCGAATCAGCAGTGCCTATCGATATTATTTCTGACGAAGCATTTAAAAATCAGGGGTCCACCGACATGGTGTCCATGATGCAAACGGTCGTACCCTCATTTAACGTCAACGACCAGCCAATTAACGACGCCTCTACGCTGGTACGTCCGGCCAACTTACGGGGCATGGCGTCTGACCATACGCTGGTGCTGGTTAATGGTAAGCGCCGTCACCGCTCGGCCGTGATTACGTTCTTAGGCGGTGGTCTGTCTGACGGCGCCCAGGGGCCGGATATTTCGGTGATCCCGGCTTTTGCATTGAAACAGGTAGAAGTACTGCGTGACGGTGCCGCGGCGCAATATGGGTCCGATGCCATTGCCGGCGTGGTTAACTTTGTATTGAAAGAAGAAGATAGCGGCGGCGTCATGGAGGCCCGGTATGGCTCCTATTATGAAGGCGACGGCGACATGGTGCAGGTCTCTGGCAACGTGGGGATGCCGCTTACTGAAGATGGCTTTATTAACCTGACGGCCGAATACCGGACCGCAGATCCGACTTCACGCAGTGTGCAGCGTGATGATGCGGCGGGACTGGCGGCAGCCGGTAACACGTTTGTGGCGGATCCGGCACAAATCTGGGGCAACCCGGAAATCAAAGATGACATTAAGTTATTCGCTAACCTGGGCTTGCAACTCACCGATCATTCAGAGGCTTACCTGTTTGGTAACTATGCCGAACGGGAAGTGGAAGGCGGCTTTTACTTCCGTAACCCGCATACCCGGGGTGGTGTTTTCGACGGGGGCACCGACGAGGACGGCACGCCCTTATTGCTGGTTGGCGACCTTGACGGGCTAAACACTGGCGTAGAATGTCCCACCGTGCGGATCACCGACGGTAATGTTCTGGACGATGCTGATTACGGTCTGATTGCCGACAACAGTACGGCCGTAGGCGCCAACTGTTTTGCCTTCAATGAAATTCTGCCGGGTGGTTTCACTCCGAAGTTTGGCGGCACGGTAACGGATATGTCACTGGTGTTCGGCACCCGGGGTGAGCTGGCAAATGAGGTGTCGTACGATATCAGTGCGAACCTGGGCCAGAACGAGGTCGACTTTGCCATTAGCAACACGATAAACCCGTCGCTGGGTCCGGATACACCGTTTTCGTTCAAGCCAGGCAAGTATATTCAGTCAGAACAGACGTTTGATTTCGGGCTGACCAAACCGTTTGATGTGGGCCTGTATGAGCCACTGTTTGTTGCCACTGGCTATCAGTATCGTCATGAAACATACGAAAGCATTGCTGGCGATCCGGCCTCGTATGAAATTGGACCATTAGCTCTGCAGGGCTTCGGCATAGGATCCAACGGATTCCCGGGCCTGGCGGCAAACAGTCAGGGTGAGGTTTCGCGTCACAATCATGCCCTGTACCTGGATGTGGAAGCTTATGTTACCGAGTCGCTGATGCTGGCCGGTGCGCTGCGCTATGAGGACTTTTCAGATTTTGGTGATACTACCAAAGGCAAGATCGCCTTCCGCTGGCAGGCCATGGACAGTATCGCCTTCCGCGGTGCGTACTCGACCGGCTTTAAAGCGCCCACTCTGGGACAAAGTAATGTTCGCAATGTGACTACAGCCTTTGGTACCGATGGCAGGCTGATTGATCGCGCCACACTGCCACCCACAGATCCTGTGTCACAGCTAAAAGGCGGCGAGCAGTTGACCCCGGAAGAGTCAGAAAGTTTGTCGTTTGGTATGGTGGCTGACTTTGACAATGGCTTATTCCTGACGGTGGATTACTATCACATTGAAGTGACCGACCGTCTGAGCACCGCCTCCGGGATCAAGCTTACCGAAGAAGATATTGAAACGCTGGTAGAGCAGGGGATCAGAGATGCATCCAGCTTCTCCGAAATCAGCTTCTTCACCAACGATTTCGACACCACCACCGAAGGTGTGGATGTCGTCGCCAACTACGCCATGGATATGCTGGGCGGAAACACCAAGTTTTCGCTGGCATATAACTGGACATCCACCACCGTTGATGAAGCCTCGGATAACATTTCAGCCGAACGTATTCGCATGCTGGAAGATAACCTGCCGGCAGTCCGCTACAGTGCCACGGCGAATCACACCAATGGCGACTGGCGCTTCCTGGCGCGGGTTAACTACTTCGGCAGTATTTACGAGGACCACCTGGATTCAGGCTTGCCCATTAATAACGTGGGGTCTGAAATCACGCTGGATGTAGAAGTAGGCTACGACTTCACGGATGAGTTTACCTTCATCGTGGGGGCGAAAAACGCGCTGGATGAATATCCGGATCGCAACGTGCAATACGACAATGAAATTGCGGGTTCCGCGTATCCTACCACGTCGCCCATTGGCATAAACGGTGGCTTCTATTACCTGCGGGGGATTTACACCTTCTAAGGCCGGTAAGTCTGGTACAGAGGGACACCTGTCCCTCTGCTCTAGTGCCAGTGGTCTGCGCAGCCTTTCATGGCATCAGTTGCGGGTTACTGGCACTATAGCAAAAAGTGTAAAGCGCGACGGACATTATAAAGACAATAACTATGACCAATAAGTCGACACTGGCTGCCACATATTTAAAATACCGTACCCGTTTGAGACGGGTGGTAGGTGCCATCGTAAATCATGATGACATTGAAGATATCGTGCAGGAAGCGTTTATTAAAAGTTACGAGGCGCAGCTCAAGCAGGAAATCAGTTACGAGCGCACCTACATGCTAAAGACGGCCAAAAACCTTGCGCTGAACCATGTAGCGAAGGCAGCCAACCAGCTCAACCAGTCAATGGAAAGTATGGACCATCTGCCTCAGGAACTGGTGGGCCACAGTCTTGAGAAGCATGTAGAGAGTAAAGAACGGTTTATTCATTTCTGCCGCGCAACGGATACGCTGTCGCCAGAGGTGAAACGGGTTTTCTTATTGAAAAAAGTCTACGATATGCGTCAGCGGGATATTGCTGACCTTATCGGCATTAGCGAAAGCACAGTTGAGAAGCATGTTGCCAAAGGCTTGCTGCTATGTGCACGTTATCTGGCGGATAATCCACAGCAGAATAGTGAAGGCGGGCTTGCTTCAGCCCGCAAACAGGACACACGTAGTAATCATCATGACTAATATTCAACGTTTCTCCAGCAAGGAAGATATTCAGGAACAGGCCTGCTTGTGGGTGAGCAGGCTGGATCGCGGCCTCAGCGATGGGGAGCGTGCTGAGCTTGAAGCGTGGCTTGCAGGCAGTAGTGCGCATCGCAATGCGTTGCTGGAATTTGCGGGTTTGTGGGATGACATGAGCGTACTGAACGAGCTGAGTGGCCTGTTCCCCCGTAAACAAATTAAGCAGGAATCCGGGAAAGTAAAGCGGGTTGTGAAACAGGCGCGCTGGAGTATTGCCGCCGGATTCTTGTTAATGGCAGTGGCCACCGGGCTGATTGTTGACCGTACCTGGTTATCCGCCTCCACGGAGATTGTGAATGCTACCCAGAAAGTCAGTACGGGGATTGGCGAGCAGAAGAACCTGACGCTGGCAGATGGCTCTGTGGTGCACCTGAATACCAACAGTGTGGTAACCGTAAGTCTGACTGACACGCAGCGCGACATCGTGCTGTTAAAAGGGGAAGCACACTTTACGGTGGCCCATGATACCGCCCGCCCGTTTACCGTCACAGCCGGCAATAACACCGTAACGGCGGTAGGTACCGCGTTTAACATGCAATACGTCGACGACAATGCCTTTGAGCTGGTAGTGACAGAAGGCCGGGTAATGGTGAAAGATCGCTTTGCTGCGCCGGCCAAAGCCTCCTTGTTTTCCCGTGCGCCGGTGACTGGCGAAGGCTTGCTGATGTTTTCCGGGGAAAAGGCCACCATTAAAGGCGACGTAGACAAGAAGCAAAACCTAACCGCAGATGCCATTGATGATGATCTGGCCTGGCAAAAGGGCATGATTGTATTCAGAGGTGAGCCACTGGAGCAGGTGTTAGCCGAAATTGGCCGCTACACATCACTGCGGTTCTCGGTGGCTGACGAATCACTGAAACAGCGGCGCGTAGCAGGCTATTTTAAGGTCGGCGATATAGAGGGGTTATTGAGCGCGCTGGAACACAGCTTCGGCATCAGCCATGAACAAGTCAGCGACACCACGATCACCCTGAGTAAGGCGGCTACCAGCTAGCGAAGGGCTGCGCTCCTGAACACCGCAGGGGCTAGTCCTGCCAGCATCTGGCAGAGAATAAAATAGTGTGACACTATGGAAGCACCAATAAAAACAATTCACTAACCATTGTCAGTCACTGTGTTGATACCTTCCGTTCTTTCTTGTTACTGCTTGCGTTGGGCTGCTCACCGGGTACGTGGCCGCCTGTTGCTGGCATTACTGCTGGTGTTTGCGGAACGGGTGGCAGCCAGTGACAATGCACGCTCGTTTGATATTGTGGCGCAGTCGGCCGATGAAGCGCTGACAGAATTTGCCCGCCAGGCCAACACCACCTTACTGTTTCCCCCGGAGCTCGCGGAAAAAATCACCACCAACCCGCTACGCGGCACGTACACCGTCGCCGAGGCACTCGCTATCCTGTTACAGGGGACTGAGCTGGCGATGGTGGTCGATGAACAGGGCATGGTGAGTGTACGCTCACGGGCGGTCGTGAATCCTGAAACCGCGCAAGCGGCCGATACGCAAACGCACGAGGATGAAGACTATCCGCTTGAGCGTATCGCGGTGGTGGGGACCCGGAGTTCTGCCCGGTCAGCGGTAGAATCCCCGGTACCGCTGGATGTGATTGGCCATGACAGCCTGACCAGTCAGGGCGGTGGCGATGTGTTGTCCATGCTCAGCGTGTTGGTTCCTTCACTGAATGTCAATGACCAGCCCATCAACGATGCCACCAGCCTGGTACGTCCCGCCAATTTACGGGGGATGGCTTCTGATCACACGCTCATTCTGCTTAATGGCAAGCGCCGACACCGCTCGGCGGTGATCACCTTTCTCGGCGGCGGGTTGTCTGACGGTGCCCAGGGGCCTGATGTGTCGGTGATCCCGGCTTATGCACTGCAGCAGGTCGAGGTGCTGAGAGATGGCGCCGCTGCACAATACGGCTCAGATGCCATTGCCGGCGTGATTAACTTCGCCCTGAAGAATGACGCAAGGGGCGGCAGTGTGGCGGTCAAAGGCGGCCAGTACGGTCAGGGTGACGGTGAAATGCTGCAGGTTCAGGGCAATGTGGGGTTACCCCTGGGCGATGAAGGCTTCATCAACCTGACCGCGGAGTACCGGCAACAGCAGGCTACGTCACGTTCCGTCCAGCGTGAAGATGCCACCAGGCTGATTGAGGCGGGCAATGAGTTTGTGGCCGACCCCGCACAGGTATGGGGGACGCTGGATGTGGATCGGGACATAAAACTTGCGGCTAATCTGGGCTGGTCAATCAATTCTCAGACCGAAGGCTACGCGTTCGGCACTGCCGCATACCGGGATATCGCCGGTGGCTTTTACTTTCGTAATCCACATAGCCGGGTGGGGGTATTCCTGCATCCGGAGCAGTCCTCACAGCGTGAGTTGCTGGTTGCTGATCTGGACGGGGTCGGGTTAGGGATTGACTGCCCGAGGGTGTTGATTACCGGAGAAAACGTGCTGGATGAGCCCAACTACCAGCAAATCGCCGCATCAGATACCGATGTGGGCCGAAACTGTTTCGCCTTTAACGAGTGGTATCCGGGCGGTTTTACTCCCAGCTTTGGCGGTACCATTACCGACGGCTCCGTGTTTGGCGGTATTCGCCATGACTTCAGTTCGGGCTGGACGATAGATATGAGTGCCAGCCTCGGTTATTCAGACATCAGTTATACGCTGAAGGACACGGTCAACCCGTCAATGGGACCAGACTCTCCGTTATCGTTCTCGCCGGGTGGCGTCAGTCAGGTTGAGCGAACAATCAATGTTGATCTGGTTAAACAGCTGGATACCGGTCTGGACGAGCCGGCCAGCGTAGCCGCCGGTGCTGAGTGGCGGCGGGAGACCTATCACCAGCGGGCAGGGGACCCGGCCTCCTGGCTGGCCGGACCCTACGCATTCAATCCACAGACGGGCGTCGCACAGGGATTCAGCGTTGGTTCCAACGGTTTCCCGGGTTATCAGCCGCAGTCTGCCGGGCACTGGAGCCGCAGTAACTGGGCGCTGTATTCCGATTTAGAGCTATTCCTTAATCCGGAGTGGCAAATGGGACTGGCAGTCCGTGTGGAGCGCTTTTCTGATTTTGGCTCCACATTCGATGGCAAGTTAACCAGCCGCTATGCCATTAACGATGTACTGGCACTGCGCGGGTCGGTCAGTACCGGGTTTAAAGCCCCCACGGTGGGGCAAAGTAATGTGATAAATGTGACTACCGCGTACAGTGCCAACGGATTAGAAGATCAGGCCACCTTGCCACCCACCGATCTTATCTCCATACAACTTGGCGCCACGCCGTTGGCACCGGAAGAGTCGGTGAACCTGAGTCTGGGGATGGTGGCTTACTGGGACGAAGCTCTGTATTTCACGCTGGACTACTTCAATATCCGGCTTCATGACCGCATCAGCACAACCACGGCGATACCGCTGACCGATGAAGATAAAGCCATACTGGCCCGGCAGGGACGCAGTGATGCCAGCCAGTATAACGCCGCCAAGTATTTTACCAACGACTTCGACACCCAGACGCAGGGCATCGATATCGTGCTGCACTATGCCTTTGACGCCGGCCCGGTGGCCCATACCCTCATTGGTGCTTACAACTGGACTGATACACAAGTGGAGCGTGTAACTCTGTATCCTACCCGGCTGAATAACGGCGAGATGGCGATGCTGCCGAATTTATCGCCGCAACGTATTCGCATGCTGGAAGATAATTTACCGGCCCACCGGGCTACGCTCTCACTTGAGCAACAATGGGCGCCGTTCAGTCTGAACTGGCGGATAAACTATTATGGTAAATTTTACGAAGACCATCTGGATGCCTCAGCCGGTATGGATATTGAAGGGCAGGCGGTGACCACCGTAGACGTGGAAGCAGCCTGGCAGGTCACCGATGCGTTGGCGTTTTCGCTGGGAGCGCAGAATTTGTTTGATAAACTGCCGCAGGAGAACCCACACCAGGGCGTGGTTGGTGCGCTATACCCTCCCACGTCGCCCAGTGGCATTAACGGGCGCTTTTACTATGCTGGGGCTAGCTGGTCGTGGTGATTATCCTGGAGAAGAGACAAAAAGAGGGGGCATGGGGACGGTATTACTAACTAGCCAACGTCCCTGAACAAGGTTTCATCGATGATCGTGTTGTCGATTATTTGCTGTGCCATCTGGATACACTTGCCACACTGACTGCCTACGTCAAGCTGCTGGCGCAGTTCACGCATATTTCCTACCCCGCCTTGCTCGACTGCTTGGCGGATGGCTTTGTCTGTTATCCCGTAACACATACATACGTACATCGGTAAACCCTCTAATCTCGTTGCAAATGATAATAGTTGTTATTCAGAATTAGATCAACTTAAATCTGTGCCCAACGGCGTTTTTTTAACCGTATCTGACGAGCCACCAGCCCACTGTAAAGTGGACACCCACCTTTTGAAGGGTAAAAACCAAAAGTGGACACCCACACTCTGATGCAAGTCTTTGAGCAAGCAAAAGTGGACACCCACATTTCAAAACCGGTCTCACGAGAAAAGTGACTGTCCGAATTTATGAAATGCTGGCCTGGTCCGGACACGGCTGACGAGATTGCATCAGCACCAAAGTACGTGACTGGCAGATATACGTGCCTGACAACCGCGAAAAGGTGGGTGTCCTGTTGCAAGCCATAAAAAGTGGGTGTCCAAATTTAAGGAGCGCGACAATACAGTGGGTGTCCAGGTGCTCGGTTGAGTTTGCCGGGCCGGCATGATGACTGACCAGCGTTGTTTTATCGCCAACCGCGAACGCCCGGGGATAAATCTGATTCTGCGCCTTGTAATTCTGACAATCGCACCAATATATGCGGCGAGGTGACGTAGTCACCAAAGCTGCCCACAGCAGGCAGCACTATAATAACCAGCAAACTATGAGGTGAATCATGAGCGTACTAGTCGGGCGCAAGGCCCCGGATTTCACAGCTGCAGCCGTACTGGGCAGCGGAGAAATTGTAGACACTTTCACATTAAGCGAAGCCATCAAAGGTAAAAAAGCAGTGCTGTTTTTCTACCCGCTGGACTTCACATTTGTATGTCCTTCTGAACTGATCGCGTTCGATAAGCGTTTTGAAGAGTTCCAGAAGCGCGGTGTGGAAGTGATTGGCGTATCAATCGATTCCCAGTTCTCGCATAATGCGTGGCGTAATACGCCGGTAAACGAAGGCGGTATTGGCCCGGTTAAATACACCCTGGTAGCCGATACTAAGCACGAAATTTGTCAGGCCTATGACGTCGAACACCCAGAAGCGGGTGTGGCGTTCCGTGGCTCTTTCCTGATTGATGCGGAAGGGGATGTACGTCACCAGGTCGTGAACGATCTGCCGCTTGGCCGTAACATCGACGAAATGCTGCGTATGGTCGATGCGTTAAGCTTCCACGAGGAGCACGGCGAAGTATGTCCGGCTGGCTGGACTGAAGGTAAAGCGGGTATGGATGCTTCACCTGAAGGTGTTGCTAAGTACCTGTCAGAAGAGTCTGACTCGCTGTAACCTGCCGATGTAGCAATAATAAAAAAGCCCCGCCACGGCGGGGCTTTTTTGTGGGTCTCTGTTAATTAGTCCGGTGATTCAGCCTGCCCTGCCTCTGTTGACCCACCCTCGTTCTCATTGGTCGCGTCGGGAGCGGCGGACAGAGGCCAGCCACCCAGGGCGTGATACCGGTTTACGATATAGCAAAACAACTCCGCCGTCCGGTTGGTATCGTACAGCGCACTGTGTGCCTCTTTTTGGTCAAAGGCAATGCCTGCCGCCTCGCAGGCTTTTACCAGCACGGTTTGGCCGACAGCCAGGCCTGCCAGGCTGGTGGTGTCGAACGATACAAACGGATGAAAGGGCGTGCGTTTTATGCCGCTACGGGCAATGGCCGCATTCACAAACCCCTGATCGAAGGCCGCATTGTGAGCAACGATCACCGAGCGCTGGCAGCCCGCCCCTTTCTGGGCTTTGCGGATAAACTTACAGAGCTCTTTCATCGCCTCTGTCTCGTCGACTGCCCCACGCAATGCGCAGTCGGGGTTGATGCCGTTAAATTCGAGTGCGGCCGGCTCCAGGTTTGCCCCTTCAAAGGGGGTTATATGCCGGTGAAACGTTTGGTCCGGATGCAGTACGCCGTCATCGTCCATGCGCAAGGTGACCGCCGCCAACTCCAGCAGCGCATCGGTACTGGCATTGAAGCCGGCTGTTTCCACATCAATAACAACCGGGAAATAGCCGCGAAATCGTGAAGACAATTGAGGACGTTGTTCAGGCATACACTCTCATTTTATTACTGCAAAGAAATCACTCACCCCGCTGCTTGGCAGGGTAAGACGGTCAGCCGCGAAGCGCCGGCGAAAACGGAATTATCGCAGCAAAGGGGGCGGCTATCTACCTTTGTGGTGCAGGCGATAAAGTTGACCGTAATCTGTGCTAAACTTTTCGCCGCAACAGGCGATATTAAAACTATCGGATCATAATCTGTCTTAGTGGTATTGATACCCGTTATCCGGTGTTTTCTGATCAGAATGCGATGTAGGTAATACAACATGAAGCCCTTGATTGTCCTCGGACTGCTATTGGTTAGCTCGGTAAGCCATGCCGCAATGCGGCAGTATGCAGCGTCTGTTGAGTCGTCTGACTGGCGCGTTAGTGAAGCGTCCCGGCTTCAGTGTACTCTTAACCATGAGTTGCCGGGTTACGGCGATGCACAATTTACCAGCGTGGCGTCCAAACAACTGAATATGGAATTTGAGCTGGATATGCATCTGCTGCCCAAGAAATTTGAGGTAGCGGGCGTTTACTCCGTGCCGCCAAAGTGGATGCCGGGCAAAGCCCCCAAGCCCATTGCAGATATGACGCTGCGGACCCAGTACCCGGGCGATCTCCCGGAACAGGCTGCCTGGACCATGCTGTCAGAACTTGAGAAGGGGTACTGGCCTACTATCTATTATAAAGACTGGTACAACCCTTACGATAAAGTCAGTGTTGCGTTAAATGCCAGTAATTTTACGCCACGTTACCGAGAATTCGTGAACTGTGTGTCTAACCTGCTGCCGTTTGCGTTCGACGATATCGCGTACACGGTCTTGTCATATGAGAAAAACAGCACCGAACTGACAGCGTATGCGGAAAAGCGGCTGACTATGATTGGCGAATACCTCAAAGAAGACAGTCAGCTGGAGCTGGTGCTGCTAGATGGTTATACCGATAGCTACGGTGGACGTTATAACAACGAACAGCTGTCTATCCGCCGGGCCAATCAGGTGAAGCAATACCTGAGTGCGCTTGGCGTGCCAGAAGATCGTATTGAAGTGACCGGGCATGGCGAGCGCCGTCACGTCGCGCCGAACACGCATGCCGATACCCGGGCGCAAAACCGGCGGGTAGTGGTGCGGCTATCGAAGTCGTAACTGCCAGCGTTAAGCGGCTCACAGTTTGTAACCAGAACCCATTGTCTGCCAGGCGGTGCGCCAGTCAGCTACTGTTGCAGGTATTGTCTGACCGGCGGCACCTGATCGGTAAATACCCCATCTGCCTCGATAACATCCAGCAGCGCAGTCAGCACCTGATCGGCGGTCATGCCGGCGGGTGGAGCATCAGTGCGAAACGTATACGGATGAATCAACAGGTTAGCCTGTCTGGCGACCTTCACCCAGGGGCGAGCCTTGAGTTTTCCTGCGCGCAAGGCCTGCTGGTCGAGCAGCTGAGGGATCCAGGGACCGATGCCATCGGCGACCGCCGCCACCGCTTTAAGGCCACCGGGCGATAAGATCCAGTTCGGATTGCTGTGGACGTTCTGCCAGTCACGGTCACCGACCAGCAAAATCAACTTGCCGGTATAGGCCAGTTCGTTACGGATACGCTTAATTTCCGCAAAGTCGAAGCACTGTATGTACACACTGCTGCTATCCGCATCAATATTGTGCTGTCGAAAGGTAGCAAGCACAATCTGGCTGATATCCACGCCTTCCTGACGATGCCAGGCGGGCGCTTTGATTTCAGTATAAAAGCCAATGTCGGTGTTGAGTTGCCGGTTAAGCTCGCTAATTAGTTCTATATGTTCATGCAAAGTCGCGATGCGATAGTGGGCCATCAGGCCCGTGTAGCGTTGCGGGAAGACCTGCTGGCCGTTTTTTTTGACACGTTCATGCACCTGAAGCTGCCGCAACTCTGATAAGGTGAAGTCGCGTACATAAAACCGGCCGTCCTTGCGCGCACGCCGCGGGAATACAGTTTCGACATTGGTCACCGTTTCCAGGTGAATATCGTGCAGTACCACCGGCACATCATCCTTAGTGATGACCACATCCTGCTCAATAAAATCCGGGCCCTGGGCGTGTGCCAGGGCTGCGGCAGGCAGGGTGTGCTCTGGCAGGTAGCCTGACGCCCCGCGATGAGCAATGATGTCGAACGCCGCTACTGAGGCTGAATAGAGTGCCAGCAGAGTTATGCAACCGGCTGACTGCACGCTTATTGGCATGGCTTACTCCGTGCGTTCAATTAACTCAATGGCATAGCCGTCCGGATCACGCACGAACGCTATCAGGGTATTGCCGCCTTTCACAGGGCCGGGTTTGCGGTACACATCTGCACCTTTGGATTCGAGCGCGTGGCAAAAGCTATAAAGATCCTCTACTGCAAACGCAATATGACCGAATGCATTCCCCAGCTCGTACTCGTGGTCGCCCCAGTTATACGTGAGTTCGAGTACGGCCTGCTCGGTGTCATCTGCGTAGCCGACAAATGCCAGCGTATACTCATAGGCGGCATTGTCAGACTGACGCAGCAAGCGCATACCCATAATATCTACATAAAAGTGTAATGACGCGGCAAGATCCCTGACCCGCAGCATCGTGTGTAACATACGCATGGCGATGTTCCTGAAAATTGAGGGAATAAGCTAAGCATAGCGCACGTGGGAGAAGGGGAAAACACGCGCCTGATTACAATACCGCAAGGCAGGGGAATATGGCGCGGACAGTGCCTGACACACACTGTTCCGCC
>JBPEWW010000371.1:0-4365 GCA_052032275.1 Alteromonas sp.
AAGCCGCGAAGCTGGGCATGGCCTGTAATGCCAGGCGTCTGGCGCTGTACAGTCACGATCCGGAGCGCACTGACGATGACATTGACGCGATGGTGGATTACTGCTGCCAGTACCTGAGTGCAGCCGAGTCTGAGCTGGACTTATTTGCTGCCGCAGAAGGCCTGTCGCTGACGCTTTAACTTTGCTTACCAAAAGGCCAGTACCGTGATAGTTTTTCGCTTCCTGTTAGCTTTAGCGCTCCTGTGCTGCCCCGCGCTGGCGCAATCTGAACCGCCACCCGCCTCCAGCCAGCAGGCAGAGCAGCAAAAAGCGCCGGGCATTCTAAGCTCACGGTTTGAAGCCGATCAGGAGGCCCTGGCTAATTTATTTTCCATTACGCAGCACCGGCAAAACTATGTGTTGCCCTTCTCCTTTGTCACTAACCCCAACTCACTGGGCAACAGTGAGCTCACGCCTGACACAGTCGACAACCGGGAAGCCAAATTTCAGCTGAGCGTAAAACTGCCACTGTATCTGCGCGAAGAGGCTGATGGTCTTTATTTTGGCTTCACCCTGACCTCTTTTTGGCAGCTGTATAACAGTGAGGTCTCCAAGCCGTTTCGGGAAACCAATTATGAACCCGAAATATTCTGGCAACAGGCTGCTGACATTACCTTACTTGGCTACGACTTCAACGCCCTGCAGGTGGGCTTTAATCACATGTCGAACGGCCAGAGCGGACTGCGCTCGAGAAGCTGGAACAGACTGTTTGCGTCGGTATTGTTCAGCGACGAAGATGAGCTTTACTACCTGAAAACCTGGTACCGGTTACCCGAGGATGAGAAGGCAGATCCCACCGACCCGTCCGGTGACGATAACCCGGACATCCAGGATTACTATGGCCGCGTAGAGCTTGGTTACGGCACCAGGGTGGGTAACTTAAAACTGCTGGCCCTGCTGCGCAACAACCTGAACTTCGGCCACAACCGCGGCAGTGTACAGGTGAATCTTACTTACCCGCTCTCCGACCGCTATGAAGTCCTGCTGCAGTATTTTAACGGCTACGGAGATTCGCTGATAGATTACAACCGCTCTCAGGAGCGTATCGGGCTGGGCTTTCAGCTGATGTTTCTGTGATCAGCCAGTGAAAGTCAGGTAATTACCCCCGCTGCGCGGTATAGCTGTAAATGCACATCCACCAGCGCCGCGATATCACGCTGGTACCCGCCGCCAATTACCGCGGCGACCGGTAGCTGCCGCGCCTGACAGGCAGCGAAAACCATCCTGTCCCGGGCCAGCACACCTTGGGTCGTGATGTCCAGATGGCCCAAATCGTCATTGGTGTGGATATCTACTCCCGCATCATAAATTACGGCATCCGGCTGATACCGGAAGGCGAGTGTCAGAGCACTGTCGAGGGTATCGAGGTATTCGCTGTCACCACAGCCTTTGGGCAACGGCACATCCATATCAGAGATTTGCTTGCGGTGAGGAAAGTTTTTCTCGCCGTGCAGCGATAAAGTAACAATATCTGCATCGTTGCGGGCCAGCCAGGCCGTGCCATCCCCCTGATGGACGTCACAATCAATAATCAGTACCCGGTCAATATCCGGATATTGCAACATCGTTCTGGCGGCCAGGTATAAATCATTAAACAGGCAAAAGCCGGATCCGAAACTATCAAAGGCATGATGATAGCCACCGGTGAGGTTTAACGCCATGCCGTGCGCCACGGCAAGCTCAGCGGTGAGACAGGTGCCCCCCACTGCCGTCAGACTGCGCGCAATAAGCTGTTCAGACCACGGAAAGCCGATCCGCCGCATCGCTTTGGAGTCCAGCGTACCGTTGACCAATCCATCCACATAATCAGGATGAAAGTACTCCCTTAGCATGTCTGCAGTAACTGGCTGCGGCGTATGAAACCACGCATCCGGAACCTGATGCGTGGCGAGGGCGTTGCGGATCCCCTGATATTTTTCAATCGGAAACCGGTGCCGGCGGGGCAAACTCAGTTGACTGTAAATAGGGTGGAAAACCAGCGGAATCATGCGACCTCGATGCAGTAAGTAAAGCGGTGTCCTCTCACCACCGCTACGCATACTGGCAATAGCGGGCTAGCGGGTCAAGCCATGCACCACTTTTTGTACATTATCTGACATGCTGTGTAAGGAGGTGGATATATCGCTGCGTTGTGACAATGCCCGGTAACGTCCCGATGAGGCCACCACCCGGGCGATAATGGCTTCAACATTGCCCAGCACCACGCCCTGTTCATCGGCCGCAGCATTGAGCGCCTCTACCACACTGGCCGTTTCCTGAATGTCATTAACAACAATATCCAGGGTGGCAAGCGCTGCCTCAGCTTCGGCGGCATTGATCTCAGAAAGCTGCTTGCCTTCATCCATCGCCCGTACGGCGCCCTGCGCATCGGCCTGAAAACTCGTCAGAATATCATTAATTTCTTTGGTCGATTGCTGCGTCTTGGCGGCCAGCGCCCTGACCTCATCTGCTACCACAGCGAAACCGCGTCCGTGTTCACCTGCGCGTGCCGCTTCAATGGCTGCATTCAGCGCCAGCAAGTTGGTCTGGTCGGCAATTTCATTGATGACATTCACCACCTTGAGAATATTGGCACTGCGGGTTTGCAGGGCGTTTACCGTGTCACTGGAGCCGGAAACCGTGGCCGCTAACTGACGAAACCCTTCGTTGGCTTTTTCAAACGTCCGGTAGCAGCTTTCCACATTACTTTCCGAACGCTGCGTCGCCACGGCAACCTGATTGGTAATGGCAACCAGGTTCTGGACGATGGCACGCAGTGAGTCCGTGCTGGCATCCAGGGATTGTGAGGTCTCATGCTGATCATCTGCCCCGTCCTGAATAGCCGTACTGACTTCGCCCAGCGTGGCAACAGCCCGGGACATTTCCGTTTCAGCGTGCTGCAACTGGGTTACCGAGTGATGCAGCTTAGCCTGTAGCGCCCTTGCTGAATCGGCCAGCACACCCAGTTCATGATTACTTTGATGCTGTATGGCGACGTCGTACTGACTGCGTGCAAGCCCCGCAATACCTTTCGCGACCTCCCGGGTGGGCGCAATCACCTGCGTCCGCAACCGGTATACCACATACAGGACTGATAGTACTGACAGCACCACCGAGGCCACCAGGATCCACCACAAGGTGGTACGGGTGTCCGCCCGCAGGCCGGTAAAGGCCGTCTGGGAATCACTGGCAATGGTGCTGGCGATGCGACTTAATAATTTGGCGGGTTCACGGTCAATGCCGCGCACAGAGTTGTCACCCACCTGGGGGTTGTAGCCGGACGCGACAAACGCCTGATACCCTTCACGGTATTTTTTCGCCATGTGCGCATGGGCGTCAGTGAACGCCAGAATATCGGCCCGCACCTGTTCACTCACCGCCGGGTTGGCCTGTAAGTCAGTGAATGCACGGGTAATCTGCGCCTCGCGCTGCTTAAACCGTGCCCAGTACTTATCCCGATCGGCTTTATCATGCCCGCGTAACAGTACATTTTTCCATTCCTGCACCTGAGTTTTAAAGGTACTCAGAACATCATTGACATCCCGCTCAGCCTGCATCAGGGTATGCTCAAGCTCGTCGACCTGATTTAACAGTGAGAAAGCTTTCATGATTGACGAGGCATTCAGCAGAACAAGTAACAAGAAGCTGGCAAGCACAGGGGTCATGACCAGCTTGCTGATACTGGTGTAATTCACAATTCCAACCTTTATGAAAACGCACAATTAACGGGGTATTAAAGAGCAGGATTGTGACAGGTGCATGACAGCACCTGTATGAGCAGGGATAATTGGTTATGCCGTGATATACCCGTGGGCAGCAGGGTGTATCAGCCTGACGGCCTGACTGGTAATCTGAACGACTGCCTGGATAGCTGCGACTAACCTTCTATGCCTTCCAGCACAATTTTGCCCACGGTACGGTTTGTTTCCAGTAACTGGTGCGCCTCATACAGAGTCTGCGGGTTTAGTTTGCCCAGATGTTGACGCAACGTGCTTTGCAGCGTGCCTGCATCGCACAAGCTGCTGACACGGGTCAGAATATCGCGCTGCGCATAGATATCTTCGGTATTATACAGTGAGCGGGTGTACATAAACTCCCAGTGCAGCGAGATACTTTTGCGCTTTAACAAACTGATATCCAGTGTCCCGGGGTCGTCAATCAGGCCGAACTTGCCTTGTGGGCGCAGTATCTCTGCAGCCGCCCCGAAGTGTTGCTGAGTATGGCTTAAGCTGGCCACGTAATCAGCCGGTGCCAGCCCGCTCTCTGCATACTGAGGTGCCAACGGCTGACTATGATCCAGCACGTGATGGGCGCCCATCTCCGTAGCCCAGTCCCGGGTTACCTGGC
>JBPEWW010000372.1:0-4083 GCA_052032275.1 Alteromonas sp.
GTGTGACCACTGGTGGTCCAGCCGGTATTCGTCTTGCCATCAATAAATGCTTTTAACGCGGTATACCGCGCCTCTTTATCGGCCTGCTTAAGGTCGTCAAAATGGCGCTTTTCTTCCTCGGTCAACGCAAAACCTAACTGCGATGCGACATACGCGCCAGGTTCATCGGCGTCGCTTAAACCGGCGGCGATAGCGCCTGTCGACGCTTGCAGGTTACGAATATACTCCGGACTCCAGCGATAGTCACCGTCAGCCCCAATTGTCAGGCCACCGGTACTGTGATCAGCCGTCAGAATGACCAGCGTGTCAGGGTGCTGCTTAACGTAGTCTTTTAAGTACGCCATGGTTAACGCCAAATCGTGCATTTCGGCCATCGCGGAGGCGATGTCATTGGCATGGCCCGCCCAGTCCACCTGACTGGCTTCCACCAGCAGGAAAAAGCCCTTGTCATTTTCAAGGTGCTTAATGGCGTGCCCGGTCAGGTACGACAAACGGTTACGCCGGGTATCATCTAATGCCGGCGGCAGTCCTACCGGCGCAAACAGACCCAGCACCCGGCTCCCCTTGGGCACCGCCGCCAAACGATTATAGCTGTCCGCGTACTGGTAGCCATTGCCAATGAATTCCGCCACCAGATCTCTGTCTTCACGCTCGAAAAACGCAGTGCCGCCACCCAGCATGACATCGGCCACGAATTCGCCGTTCACCCGAAAATCGAAAAAGCTTTCAGCCAGCTCATTATAATTATTACGGCTCTCGTTATGAGCGACATACGAGGCAGGTGTGGCATGCACGATTTGCGAGGTCACCGCCAGGCCAGTGCGCATCCCCTGCGCTTTTGCCCTGTGCATCACAGACTCCAGCGGCTGTTTATTGACATCGACACCGATGGCACCGTTATAGGATTTGATGCCGGTCGCCAGCGCCGTGGCCGCGGCGGCTGAATCAGTCACCAATCCGGATTCTTCTGCCGGGTACGTGGAGGCCCCGCCCACCAGAATATCGTCAAGCACACTTCTTTCTACCTGCGGTGTACCAGGATCATCCTGATAGTTCCGGTACGCGGTAGTAAATGCCGGCCCCATACCATCCGCAACCACCATAATGATATTTTTGGGCATCTGTGCAACCACATCCTCGTCAGACTGGTTGGCATTGTCCGCAGTAGAGACACATCCGGCAAGCATGGCAGCGCTGGTCAGCGCCAGTAAAAAAGAGCGTCGAATCATGACAGTATTCCTGAGCTAAGTATGCGGCATAGTGTATCGGTTCCCTTTGCGAAGCTCAAAGTTGCTTTTGCCAATCGCCCCGGCGAACTGACAGGTGGTCTCAGACAGCGTTGCTCCCCAGCGACTAAAAACGGTTAAACCGGGCAGTAATATTCAATCCTATTATGATCACCATAGCGTGCAGGCTATTACGTCAGCACAAGACCTGGCACCAACAAGTGTCACACTCACTGCGTGTACCGCTGGATGACGCCTGCCTGGCACGCTGCAGTTGATTGTCACGCAGTCCGTTGCGGCTGAACATTGTCTTACCCGGCGCCACCAACGTATTCACCCTGTGAATTTTAAAGATAGCGTTTATATGCTTTTTTTATTCTAACACGCCACCTAGTATTAAATGGCAATCAACGGGGGCGCCACAGGCCAAACCGTTTCGTTTACAGAATACAAGAAACCGGGAGAATCGCTCATGTCGCAATATCAGCAGGACATAGACATTATCGCTACCCTTAAAGCGACACAAAATGGCACATGGAATGGTATCGATCCTGAATATGCCGCACGGATGAAAACACAAAACCGCTTTAAAACCGGTTTGGATATTGCCAGGTACACGGCGGCAATAATGCGACGTGATATGGAGGAGTACGATAACGACCCTTCTCAGTATACGCAGTCACTGGGTTGCTGGCATGGGTTTATCGGTCAGCAAAAAATGCTGGCGGTGAAAAAGCACCAGGGCACCACCAATAAGAGCTATCTGTATCTGTCAGGCTGGATGGTTGCCGCGCTGCGCTCTGAATTTGGCCCACTCCCCGACCAGTCCATGCATGAAAAAACCACGGTCCCCATGCTGATTGAAGAGCTGTACACCTTTTTGCGTCAGGCTGATGCCCGGGAACTGGGTGACCTGTTCAAACAACTGGATGCGGCGAAAGCCAATGGTGGCGATGTCGCTGCCATTCAGTCACAGATTGATAATTTTGAAACCCATGTTGTGCCCATTATTGCCGATATCGACGCCGGTTTCGGTAACGAGGAAGCCACGTACCTGCTGGCCAAGAAAATGATTGAAGCCGGTGCCTGCTGTATTCAGATTGAAAACCAGGTCTCAGACGCTAAACAATGTGGCCACCAGGACGGCAAAGTGACTGTGCCTCATGAAGATTTTCTGGCCAAGATCAATGCCGTGCGCTATGCGTTTCTGGAGCTGGGCGTCGATGATGGCGTGATTGTGGCCCGCACCGACTCACTGGGTGCCGGACTGACACAGAAAATACCGGTATCTCAGTCAGACGGTGACTTAGCGTCTCAGTACACCGCATTTCTGGACACAACGCCGGTAGACGGTGTTGATGATTTGGCCAACGGCGAGCTGGTGATAAAACAGGATGGCAAACTGGTGAAGCCGGTCCGCCTGCCAAATGGCCTGTTTAAGTTCAAAGACAACACCGGGTTTGACCGGGTGGTGCTGGACTGCGTCACCTCGCTGCAACATGGTGCGGATCTGTTATGGATAGAGACCGAAAAGCCCCACGTCGGACAAATTGGCGACATGGTGGCGGCGATCCGTCAGCAGGTGCCTAATGCAAAACTGGTTTACAATAACTCGCCGTCGTTTAACTGGACACTCAACTTCCGCCAGCAGGTATTTGATGCCTGGCAGGAAGCCGGTAAAGACGTGGCAGCGTACGATCGCAACAAGCTTATGGCTGCGGAATACGATACCAGCGAGCTGGCACTGGAGGCAGATCAAAAAATCAAGAGCTTCCAGGCCGATGCAGCACGGGAAGCCGGTATATTCCATCACCTGATTACCCTGCCTACCTACCACACTGCCGCCCTGTCTACGGACAATCTGGCGAAAGGCTATTTCGGTGAGGACGGTATGCTGGCGTACGTACGCGGTGTCCAGCGCCGGGAGATCCGCGAAGGACTGGCGTGTGTAAAACACCAGGCAATGGCCGGCTCAGATTTAGGTGATACCCATAAAGAGTACTTCTCAGGTGAGGCGGCACTGAAAGCCTCTGGAAAAGATAACACCATGAATCAGTTCGACGTTTAAGGAAAGTCCCAACCTTTCCGGCAGGCTCCTTCGGGAGCCTGATTTCGTTTATGCGGGCGCGCGGGGCTACCGGGCAACGCTGTAACGGCCACCTGGACTGGCGACATCACAACTCACTGAGTGGTGTGTCGCTCCATCACCACGCTGCGCGCGCCCTTCTTACTAAACACGCTGTGTCAGGTCCCGTTAATCACTGGTATGTAGCTTCTGTCGAAAAAGCCTTTATACTCGGAAGGGTTAATTGAAGTAATCAAGGACATTACAACTATGAATATTGCCAAGGTAGACTTAAATTTGCTGGTCTACTTGGATGTGCTGCTTCGCGAAGGCAGTGTGACCAAGGCGGCGAATCAGTTAAGTATAACTCAGCCTGCGATGAGCAATGGCCTGAAGCGGTTACGGGATTTGTTTAAAGATCCTATCATGGTGCGTACCAGCGAAGGCATGACCCCCACCAAGCGAGCCCTGGAACTCAAGCCCATTGTCAGAGAGGTGTTGAGCAGGCTGGAAAATACCATTCAGCCGGAGACGGACTTCGACCCTGCCACCAGCACCCGTACCTTTCGTATTATGACCAGTGATTATGCGGAAAGTACCCTGCTGCTTGAGCTGGTTGGCAAGCTGGCCGAACAGGCGCCAAACATTGTACTGGACTTAATTACTCCTTCAGACGTCACGTTTCATGATGTAGAACAGGGTAAAGTTGACATGGCTATCAACCGCTTTGAGGAGCTGCCTTTGTCGTTCCACCAGAAAGTGATTTGGTATGACACGTTCAGCTGCGTGATG
>JBPEWW010000373.1:0-5776 GCA_052032275.1 Alteromonas sp.
CATACTGTGACTGGCTGCGGTGAGCACCGGCTGCCACGAGGCTTTGAACAAGGACTGTCAGCGATACCACCCATAAGCCCCATATCGTCAGACTGTAGGCGACAAACATAAGAATACTCCACTTGATATTAATGTCTTAAGTACATGCTATGCCCAGGCCGGGGATCATACCTGGGTGGCACTACAGGGTATTACTCTGCGCGAAAAGCAGGCGAGAGCACCAGCATTCTGCCTGGCGCTCTCAGCCATGGGTGGTTGCCTGGAGCAGGGCCAGGGTGGCGTTTACAGCTGGCTGGCTACTGCATCTGGTACCAACACCTGGTCAATAACGTGGATAACGCCGTTTGATGCCATGATGTCAGTTTTAATTACCGTGGCATTTTCCACCTTGACCTTGCCCATCTCTGTGAAAATTTCGATTTCTGCCCCTTCCACCGTGGTTGCTTCACTTAGGCCGGCAACTTTGTCTGCCGTATATTTACCAGACACTACGTGGTAAGTAAGTACTTGCACTAAGGTCTCTTTGTTTTCTGGTTTCAGTAACATATCCAAAACCCCGGCAGGCAGGGCATCGAACGCTTCATTGGTCGGCGCGAACACCGTGTACGGGCCGGCATCTTTCAGAATATCAGTGATCCCGGCTGCTTCGATGGCGGTGACCAGGGTAGAGAAGCTGTCTTTGCTGGCCGCAATTGTCACAATATCGTCTTTGGCTTTTTTGTGGTGGCCCGCAAATGCGTTGAAGCAAACGCAGGTGAGCAGTACGGCGGTGGCGAGGTTGCGTAATGTTGTCATAGCTGTTTGTCCTTGATTAGGTTGTGAGATATACGGGTCTGATACACCAGGCCGTACAATTTTCTGATACGTGCCAATACATTAATCAGTTGGTTACAACGGCGTAATCTGCGACGAACAACAATTGAGCACCTGTCAACGGTATGTGAAAGTAGCCTTGCCGGTCTATACTTTATAACAGGCGGAAGATGCAGTGCGTGGTTCCGTCCGGCAGTAACAGCAAAATGAGGATAATGCCAATGCAAGTTCGTCAGACAATTGCATGCTTTGGTATACTCGTATTACTGCAGGGATGCGCGAGTACCCCCGAAGAAACAGTGTCCAGCCCCTATCCGGCGCTCAAGGATGCGCTGTTCCCCAGCTATACCCTGTTTGAGCCAGAGAGCGAAGACGCGGTATTTATGCTGGATGAGGAGGCCGCGGCGTTTGTCGCCAGCGCCATGTCACCGAACCGCAGTGATCACTACAATATGCGGCAGCTGGTCAAAAATATCTTCGAATACTCGGATGCCGGATTACAATACCGCAACAGTGCTAACACCGTGGCGTCCCGCACATTTCAGAATCAGACTGCCAACTGCCTGTCGCTCTCCATCATGACCTATGCAATGGCGGCGCATGCCGGTTTTAACGCCCAGTTCTATGAGGTAGACATCCCCGAGTACTGGACCCGCCGGGATGGCTACAGCCTGCTCAACGGGCACATTAATCTGCGTATTACCCTGCCTGACGAACAGAATGTCACCCGCATGCAGGACGATTATATGGACGTAGATTTCGACCCGCAGAATGTGCGTGAGTACTTTCCCCGCAGGAAGCTGAAAAAGCGGGTGGTGCTGTCGATGTTTTATAACAACAAGGGCGCGGATGCTCTCATCGCCAGCAGCTACAGTAAGGCTTATGCCTACTTTCGCAAAGCCGCCTTGCTGTCACCTGAACTGCCTCAGTCCTGGGTAAACCTGGGCGTGTTGTATCGACAGCAGGATGCGTATGATGCTGCGGAGGAAGCGTATAGACGTGCCATTGCGCTGGATAATGAAAACTTCACCGCCTGGGAAAATCTGGCTATTTTATATCGCTACACCGACCGGCATGATCAGGCTGACCAAATCGCAGCGCGGCTGGAACGGCGTCGCGAGGATAACCCGTTCTATCACTTCATTCTGGGTGAGCAGGCGCTTGAGGCGGCGCAACTGGAGGAAGCCCTTACCCATTACCGGCGGGCGATGCGTCTGGACAGTACCCGTCACGAGGTGCTGTTTGGGCTGGGTAAAACGTACTATGAAATGGGCGATATGAGCCGTGCCCGTCAGTATATCGAGCGGGCTGCACGCCATGCCCCTAACGTTCAGGAGCAACAGCGCTATCAGGGGAAGTTGTCGGTATTGCAAAGCCGCTCTGATTAACCGTCACCCACAAAAAAGCCATGCCTGGGGCATGGCTTGTAACCTTAACCAATTCCCTGTCAGTTAGATAACACCCAGCTCGCGCAGACGCTCCTGCAGGTATGAACCGGCAGTGTGGCGCTCAGACAGTTTCACATCCGGGCGCGGATGCAAAAACAGTGGCAGTGAGATCCGTGACTTGGTCATATCGGCGTTGTCCGGATTGATTACCCGGTGCGTAGTGGACGGGAAGTAGCCACCTGACGCTTCCTGCAACATATCGCCAATGTTGACAATCAGGTTACCAAAGTCGCAGGGCACTTCCAGCCAGCTGCCGTCTTTTGCCTGTACCTGCAAACCCGGCTCATTGGCTGCGGGAAGAATGGTGATCAGGTTAATGTCTTCATGTGCCGCAGCCCGGATCGCGTCAGGCTCTTCATCGCCCTGCAACGGTGGATAGTGAAGTACCCGTAGCAAGGTCTGATCGCTGTCTTTAATCATGTTAGACAGGGGCTCGTTATACAGTTTGCTGACCTCATCAGGCGAGTGCTTTTCTATCCAGCCCAGCAGCTCCTTGGCTAAATCAGTGGCCTGGCCGTAGTAAGTTTCCAGCTGCGGACGTAATTCCGACGGACACTGGCCCCACGGATAAAAGTGATAGTACTCTTTAATGTCCTTTTTGGTATTTCCCTTCGCGACTTCCGATACGCTCTGCGGAAAGAAGCCATCCTGAGTCCCTTTGTTGTACAGGTACTGGTGTTTGTCTTCGCTATCAAAAAATCCCTGCCAGGACTCATAAATACCAGACACCATCGACTGCTGGATAGGGTGGTTTTTGAGTACACCAAACCCAGTCTCGCGCAGAGACTGTACGAATAACTCTTCGGCGTTGTCAGCCTGGTAGTCAACAGCAACTAATTGCATAGTAGGATCCCATAAATTTAGACCGCGGCATTATAATCATAGACCCGCGAGGTGAAAAGGCGCAGACATTAATATTGAGCAAGGTCTGCGCGGAGGGTAATTTACAAAAAACTGACCAAATAGTCTACTGGCGAAGGGAATTAACCCAGCGCCAGGAAAAATCCGGCCAGTGCTGCGCTCATTAAATTCGAGAGGGTAGCGGCGATGACCGCTTTCAGCCCCAGGCGGGCTATCTCTTTGCGACGGGTCGGGGCCATCGCACCCACGCCACCCATCAGAATGGCAATGGAGGAAAAGTTAGCAAAGCCGCATAACGCGAAGGTAATGATGGCCTGTGAAGAGGCGGACAGCGCTTCTTTGTTTTCCAAAAAGCCCAGATAGGCCACAAACTCATTCACTACCACTTTCTGCCCGATTACACTGCCGGCAATTTTAGCTTCTTCCCAGGGAACACCGATAGCCCATGCTAAGGGTTGCAGTAAGAAGCCCAGAATCCCTTCAAAGGTCAGATCATCCACACCGACCAGCTCACCGGTCCAGCCCACCAGACCATTGAGCATAGCAATCAGTGCGATGAATGCCAGTAGCATGGCGCCCACATTCAGCGCCAGCGTTAGCCCTGATGCCGCGCCGCTCGCCGCGGCGTCAAATACGTTAGCGTAGCCGGTGTCTTCTGCGTCAATCTGATCAAGTTCATTATTGGTTTGCTCGGTTTCCGGCAAAATGATCTTGGCCATCAGCAGGCCCCCGGGGGCGGCCATGAAGCTGGCGGCCAGCAGGTATTTAAGCTCGACACCCATGCCGGCATAACCGGCCATCACCGAGCCTGCAATTGAGGCCAGTCCGCCAACCATGATGGCAAATAACTCGGAACGGGTCATATGCGGAATAAACGGCCGCACAACCAGCGGGGCTTCAGTCTGGCCTACAAAGATATTCGCGGCCGCCGACATCGACTCGGGCCGGCTGGTCCCCAGCACTTTTTGCAAAAAGCCGCCAATGAGGCGAATGATCCATCCCATCAGGCCCAGGTGATACAACACCGCAATCAGTGATGAGAAGAAAATAATGACGGGTAACACATTGAAGGCAAAAATAAAGCCCAGCGATTTATCGCCGATGGGGCCAAATACAAAGTTGATCCCTTGCTGGCTGTAATCGATGATATTGCCCACAAAGCGGGTCATTTTGAGCAGCAGCTGTTTGCCCGGCTCGAAATACAAAATAAAGGCGCCAACCAGCGCCTGAATTGCAAATGCACCGCCCACGGTGCGCCAGTTTATGGAGCGTTTGGCCGACGACAGCAAAAAGGCAATGCTGAGCAAGAGTGCAATGCCCACTAAACTAACCATAATGAATAATCCCTTACAATAAGGCCTGCTGGATGTGCGATTTAATAACGTCCAGAGCGATTTGGTTTTTGCCGCCCTGGGTTACTACTACATCGGCAGTAAACCGGCTTGGCTCAATGAATTGGTGGTACATGGGTTTCACTGTTTGTTCGTATTGTTTTGCCACCGATTCTATGGTTCTGCCACGCTCTTTTACATCGCGCATCATGCGGCGCATCAGGCAAATGTCGAGGGGCGTATCGATAAAGATTTTAACGTCATACAAAGGCGTCAGCTCTGGTCTTGCCAGCAACATGATCCCTTCCAGAATAATCACTGGCGCCGGGTTCAGGCGTTCAGTGTCCGGTAACCGGGTATGGGTTTTAAAACAGTAATGGGGATAATCAATGGGCTCCCCCTGACGCAATGCCTGCAGATGGGCCTTGAGTAACTCGTGCTCAAATGCATTGGGGTGGTCATAATTGTTCTTTTCACGCGCTTCCATCGGCAAATGGTCTTGCGCACGATAATAGTGATCTTCTCGTAAGATCTGCACCGGACGACCCTGAGCAGAGAACCCGTTGTACAAATTTTCAGTAAATAACGACTTCCCCGAACCCGACGCTCCGGAAATGGCAATAATTAACGGCGATTGCATAATACATAACGGCTATTTTTCTTGGTGCAAAGATACGCGTTTGGCCCTCACGAATCAATGTAAAGTTCGTGATTCCTTGCCAATGGTGTGAAGAGGCCCGGCGGCCTGGTGTTGCAATTTTGTTCAGTTGCCGATTATTTCAACATCCTCATCGGTCAGCATGGTCAGCGCAAAGGAATGCTGTTTAGAGCGCGACCCTTCGCCCTGTGCGCGGGGCGGGTAATAGCGGGTTTTGTCTGCGGCAAAGTCGCTGAAGACCTCGTCGAGGGCAGCCCGTACCTCGCTGAGTGTTTTGTCGAGGTTGGCATTGAAGTCCGGCCGTTTGCGCTTGGTATGGCCCAGCTCAATCAGTCGGCTGAAGATGCGGTTGGCGCCCGCCACCAGTTCATCCGGGATATCCTTATGGTGCTGCAAGGGCTGCTCAGGATGTTCGATACAGTACCTGACCAGCGCGGTATAAAAGCACAGCGGTTTATTCTGCAGTACCACGGCCGTGTCGGTGACATTATTGCCCAGGGACTTTGTGAGCAGGTTAATCACCAGCTTAGGTTGCGGCGGCGCAAGCTCCGGGTGGTCTGACGCATCGCGTTTTCTCTGGCGTAGCCAGACCCGGGTGTAGAGGGGAAGTGCAAGCAGCGCGGCCAGTAAGGCAAGGGGACTGAAGGCCACTTCTGAGAACCGGG
>JBPEWW010000374.1:0-6669 GCA_052032275.1 Alteromonas sp.
ATCGCCCAGTCCGTTTAATGAAGCCAGCAGGTGATCCAGGTCAATATCGGGGTTACCTGAGAAACCCAGCTGAATGTTATTTGACTGACCGCCCTCACCGGCAAAGTCGTTGGTAGCAAAGTAACTGCCTGCTACAGGCAGCCAGCTGCGTTCCCATTCATACTGATAGTAGCCGGAAATACTGACCGTGTCGCTGACACCCAGTGAGGCGAAGACCATACCGACCGGAATAAAGACTTCCTTTAGCTCTGCACCCGGTGCTCTGGCACGGGTTACGTCAACCGGGTTAGTGGTATTTATACCATGCTGAATGAACGTGCTTTCACCCCAGCTAATCACTTGCTGACCAATACGCACTGTCAGTGGCTTGTCCCCTACCCACCAGTCGCCATAAAAGAATGCGTCCAGCAACCGAATATCCTGACACAACAGATCTTTGGCCTCAGGGTCAGAACACAAGTCATATGTCTGGCCAGTGATCGGGTTCGCGTAATCGCGCTCCTTATTCATCTGCTCGAAGTCATAGAACCAGAAACCCCGGGCAAAGAAGCCGTAATCGCCAAAATTCACGTCAAGTTCATGGTTACCGGAAAGCTGGGTAGAAAACTCTTCGCCGGGATTGTGCGCCAGGTTGCCCAAGTCGCCATTCGTCGAGTATGCCCCATCGGCCAGTGCCCATACATCTGCACTAGGATAGATGACATTGGTGGCAGCATTGTATCCACTCCAGTCAAACTGAGGGTGATTGCTGTTACCAATCAGGTCGAAATCCCTGTCTTCAGTACGAATACTGGTCGCAAGAGTGATATTAGAGTCCAGTGTGACACTTACATCACCAAAATCCCAACTGGCCGCCTGTGCAGGCAGGGTCGCTGCCCCTAAAAGGGCAAGTACACCTGTCGCAATGGGCGACTTTTTGAACGCGCGAGGCCTGTTTGTCATAATTTTTATTCTCCTAAGTCAACGCGATGCGTGCGCAGACGTAAAGACCAACCATAGTGATTAACAAAATGATTACATCATTTTGAAGGAATCGCAAGAACAAATCGTACCAGTTAACATTTAAAAGAAAATGTGTCCTTTCAGAGAGTTAATTGTACTTTCTGTTTTATGAACAAAAATTGAACGGCGCCTTAACGAATCCTTTCGAAACTTCTTATTTTATTGTTAACGTCCACAACCAACCTGAAGCGGCCGTTAACGCCATTTGAACCAATAAACTGCCGCAACCTTGAGGTAGGAACCTGAACCCTCAGACCATTTTCAGCAGTCAGAACCACTGCCTGGCCCGGAGCCTGATACAGTGCCTCACACAGCTGGTAAGGCACTGAGACTGAGAAAAAATAAACCTTATCAGTTGGTTGAATGTTTGTCATAAGCGAGACTCTTACTCACTTTTTCGAACAGGTCGCGACTGAGCCCCTTTTCGTTCAGCAGTCTGGCCAACTGTGCTTTCATTTGCTCCTGATGGGCTTTTGCGTACTGGTGCCATTGTGTTAACGGGGTAACAATGCGCGCGGCAACCTGGGGGTTGGTTTTATCCAGCACCAGTAAATAGTCGGTGACAAACTTATAGCCACTGCCGTCGGCGGCGTGGAAGCCTGTGCTGTTATAGAAAGCAAAGCTGCCTATCAGGGCGCGGACCCGGTTCGGGTTACTGGTGCTGAACTGGGGGTGCTCTTTCAGCATACTGATATGCGCAAGAATATCTTCCCGGGGTTGTGTCGCGTGCAGGGCAAACCACTTGTCAAGTACCAGCGGGTCGTGCTTCCAGACCCGTTCAAACTCAGCCATCAGTTGCTCAAATACTGAGGTTTCACCAAACTGCGCCGCCCGCAGCGCGCCCAGCGTATCTGTCATATTGTCAGACCTGCTGAAATGCTGCTGTATGGTATTTGTACGCGCGGGTAAGCGTGCCAGATGAGCCAGCACCACGTTTCTGCAGCGGCGGGCATTTACCGCGTCCTGCTGATAAACATAGTGTTGAGTCTCGCAGCGGTCGTACAGGGTAACCAGTTGCGGTTCAAGCATTTCAGCAAACGCCTGGCAGAATGCCTCACGCGCAGCATGTAACGAAGCCACATCAATGCCGGTGCGGGTCTGACACAGAGTTTCAAAGCTTGGCACCACCAGACACTCACCCAGCAACTCCGCATTATCCTGTTCAGCTTCAATCACGGACTTCAGGCCAGACCAGATGTCTTCGCCAATCTGCTCCGGGTGCCCTGATTCATACTGGGTAATGCACCAGTCATATAGCTGTTGCAAGGCATCCCAGCGGTTAAACTCATCATGTGCAAACTTAAAAATGGTCAGGCAGTCTGTGGGTGACAGGTTATTGTTTACCCGTGCCGGGGCCGAGAAGTTGCCCAGCAACACCGGCGTCAATTGAGCAACCCCGGTGTCTACGGTAAATTCAACTTGCTCGTCAGCCAGGATCAACATGCCATCCTGAATCAGCCCTTCGTTGTCCTGATAATGGGTGCCTTGCTTATCAATCAGCTCAATTGCCACAGGCATGTACAACGGCAATTTTTCCTGTTGATCAGCAGTAGGATTCGTTCGTTGTGATAAGCGGAATGTATGACGCCCCTGCTCTTTCGAGTACTCACTTGTTACTGACAACACCGGTGTACCAGACTGGCTGTACCAACGGGCGAACTGGGTCAGGTCGAGGTCTGTCGCAAACTGCATGGCAGAAATAAAGTCATCACAGGTTACCGCCTGACCGTCATGGCGGCGGAAATATTCGTCCATCCCTTTGCGAAACGCCTCAGCTCCAAGCAGAGTATGGAACATGCGGATCACTTCAGCGCCTTTGTCATACACCGTCACCGTGTAGAAATTATTCATTTCCATCACTTCATCGGGACGTATGGGGTGACTCATGGCGCTTGCGTCTTCCGCAAACTGATGTTCACGCATGACACGTACATGCTTAATGCGGTTACTCAGTGGTGAGGTCATGTCCGCGCTGAACTGCTGGTCCCGGAACACCGTTAAGCCTTCCTTCAGACTCAGCTGGAACCAGTCCCGGCAGGTGACCCGGTTTCCTGTCCAGTTATGGAAATATTCATGCGCAATGACTGACTCGACGTTAAAGAAATCATCATCGGTGGCGGTAGCCTGATCGGCCAGCACGAATTTGCTGTTGAAGATGTTCAGACCTTTGTTTTCCATCGCGCCCATATTGAAAAAATCGACCGCCACAACCATGTAAATATCCAGGTCATACTCAAGCCCAAACGTCTGCTCATCCCATTTCATTGCCCGCTTCAGTGAGTCCAGCGCAAACTGGCCACGATCCCGTTTGCCCTTATCGACATACAGCTCAAGCGCAACCTCTCTGCCACTCATGGTGGTAAACGAGTCAGTGAGCAAGTCAAAGTCACCGGCCACCACCGCAAACAGGTAGCTGGGTTTTGGATGCGGGTCGTGCCAGGTAACCCAGTGGGTACCATCGGCATTGTCGCCTTGTTCAACCAGGTTGCCGTTGGCCAGCATGGTGGGCAAGGTCGCCTTATCGCCGTGCAATGTCACCCGGTACACCGCCAGGACATCGGGGCGATCCAGAAAATAGGTGATACGACGGAAGCCTTCCGCTTCGCACTGAGTACAGTAAACACCTGCAGAGCGGTAGAGCCCTTCCAGCGCCTTGTTATTGTCCGGATCGATTTCTGTTTCAATTTCCAGCGAGAACTGATCCGGCACGTCACGCAACGTGAGAGCAGCCTCAGACACCTCCGGCGAGGCAACTGTCTGGCCGTTAATAGCAACCGATGTGAGTGAGAGTTTCTCACCATCAAGTACCAGCGGCGCGTCGGCCGCGCCTTCCCGTTTAACCTGAAGCTGGCTAACCACACGGGTTTTGGTGGGATGTAAATAGATATTCAGCGTAACCGTTGAAATGCTGAATGCGGGCGGCTGATAATCCGCCCGACGCTTAACCTGTACAGACATAGTTGCTCCTTAGTAGAGAATACTACGCGTTACTCTCGCTCTCGCGTTCGGTGTAGGGCGGATCCAATTTAAGGATTTTGACGCCCAGATACGCGTATATCACCGCCAGAATAGGGTTAATAACGTTGAAAAACGCGTAGAAAATATAGTCAAACGGGTGCACCATCAGAACACCGTGCATATAAGCACCACACGTGTTCCAGGGGATCAGCGGTGAGGTTAATGTACCACCATCTTCCAGACTGCGTGATAAATTCAGCTGGTGAAGCCCACGTTTATTAAACTCTTCTTTATACATGCGGCCTGGCATGACTATCGCCATATACTGATCGGCCGTAACCAGGTTGGTACCAATACATGTCAGGATGGTTCGGCTAATCATGTCGCCGGCAGACTTGGCCCCTTTAAGAATTGCACTGACGACCCGCTTCAGCAGACCGACTTTTTCCAGTACTGCACCAAATGACATTGCACAGATGATCAGCCAGATGGTATTCAGCATGGAAGACATGCCACCGCGACTGAGCAAGTCATTGAGGTTGTCGTCAGGTGTGGCGAAGCTGACACCATCGAACAAGGCCGTCCAGACCACTTTGATGCTGGCGACCGTCGCCGAATCATCGGCATCGCTCATACTGGTGATCACTTCCGGCTGAAATAAAATTGCCCATAGCCCCCCGAGAATGGCACCAATTGATACCGCCGGAAACGCCGGCATTTTTTTAATGGCCAGCGTTAACAGTACCAGTAAAGGAATGAGCAGGTGCCAGCCGAGACTGAAGGAGTCATCCAGCAGCGTCTGCATTTGTTCAATGCGCGCAGCGGTGGCCGAACCAGACTCACTAAAGCCCAGTACCATAAACAGGATCAGCGCAATGATGAAACTTGGCACAGTTGTCCACATCATGTAGCGAATGTGATCAAACAAATCAGTTCCTGCGACGGCAGGCGCCAGGTTGGTGGTTTCTGACAATGGTGATATTTTATCGCCAAAGTAGGAGCCGGACACCACGGCACCAGCGGTGATAGCCGCTGACATATCCATTCCCGAGGCCACCCCCATCAAGGCTACCCCGACTGTAGCCGCGGTGGTCCAGGAACTCCCGATACTCATCGCCACCACTGCACAGATCAGGCAGGTAGCAGCATAAAATAACGACGGATTCAGCAGTTCCAGACCATAATAAATCAGCGTCGGCACGGTGCCTGCCAGCATCCAGGTACCAATCAACGAGCCCACAGCCAACAAAATCAGACAGGCACCCAGCGCCATCGAAATCCCACTGACTATACCCTTCTCAATTGCTTTCCAGCTATGACCGTTTTTCATGCCGATAATAGCGGCCAGCCCCATGCCAAGCAGTAAGGCGATTTGGTTAGGGCCATAGGACGAGCTGTCGCCAAATAAATAGACCGAGCCACTCATCATCACAATCAGTGCAAAGATGGGGATCAGGGCGTCACTTAATGTGGGAGATTTAATAGAATTACTCATTGTTATAATTATTTTTCCTATTACGCGCCAGCGCTACACAACAGAGCGATAAAACATGATGAATATAATAACCGGGCAGACGAAACGGACATACCAGGGCCAGATTTTCCAGAACCAGCCACTTTCAATGTCTTCGTTTCCCTGGCGCAGCTCCTGCAAGATAGCGTCGCGACGCCATACCCAGCCGGCAAATATGCATAGCGCCAGACCAAGCAATGGCTGACTGTATTGAGTTGTCAGCGCAATAACAAGTCCGAACAGCTGTTCGAAATTGAAGATAATTACGGTACTGGCTATGAAGATGATAGTGGTAACCGTCCACACCGCCCGCTTACGCGCCAGCCCCTTACTTTCAACCAGGTATGCAACAGGCACTTCGAGCATAGAAATCGACGAGGTGACCGCAGCGATAACCATCAATGCGAAAAATGCAAACGCCACTAACAGCCCCACTGTGCCGATGGTATCAAACAGCGCCGGTAACACTTTAAAAATAAGCGTGTCACCCTGAATAAGGGCACCATCGGCGGTGAAGATTTCTACCCCGTTGTTCAGGGCTACGTACATAGAGGGGATAATCAGCATACCAGCAATCACTGCGACCCCAATATCAACCAGGGCCACCGATGCGCCCAGCGTTGGCAGGTTCTCGTGCTTACTGACATAAGAGCCATACACCAGCATCGTGCCGACACCCAGTGACATCGAAAAGAATGCCTGTCCCATGGCACTGATTAACAGGTCCGGGTTCATAATCTGCGAGAAGTCTGGCACCAGATAAGCACTCCAGCCCTCCACCGCACCAGGCTGAAAACTGACGTAAATAATTAGCGCAATGATAATAATGACCAGCGTGGGCATCAGGCGAACTGACCATTTTTCTATACCAGACTTAACGCCGCCAATGACTATGAGTGAGGTCAGGACAAGAAACACCGCGCAAAACAGGACATCACGCAGCACTGAACTCTCCAACAACCAGTCGGAAGCGGCTTCTATGCCGACCACGTTTACCGCGGAGTCTGCAAAATACACCAGCATCCAACCACCGACAATGGCATAGAAGGACAGGATGAGGGCGACCGTTATTCCGCCCCAGACACCGGTTGCCCGGCCCAGCCAGCTATTCGATATTTTCCCCAGTGCGTCAACCATGTTTGACCGGGTCGACCGCCCGATGATCAGCTCCGCCATCAATACCGGGTATGCCAGAA
>JBPEWW010000375.1:0-2672 GCA_052032275.1 Alteromonas sp.
TGAACCAGCGAAGCGGTTCGACGTCCGAGCAACGCGAGGCGAACGCATTACGCTCCTGATGGTCAAATCCGTTGGCCTTTTATTACATTTCAGACAGTTTTCCGTGATGACTTCGTGGCGCGATACAGAATACCGTGAGTGACGTCCGCCAGCTGCGACCAGCGCCCTCAGAATTAATGGAAAAGCGGGTTGAATTTGCCAGCAGCGTGACCACCTAAGAAGTATGAATTTTGTATGACAGTCGGTTATAATATCCGGCCTTGTCGTAATACACATGCAGGTTTACATCATGTCAGTAGCGTTTCGGGCGGATGAAATAGACTATCCATTCCCCAGCAAACCAGAGCCCTTGTCAGCAGCACGCAAAGCTGAGCTTAAAGCAGAGATAAAAGCTTTGTTAAAAGCCCGGAATGCGGTGATGGTGGCGCACTATTATACTGATCCTGAAATACAGGCGCTGGCTGAAGAAACCGGTGGCTGTGTGGCTGACTCGCTGGAGATGGCCCGCTTTGGCCGGGATGCGGAAGAGCAAACTCTGATCGTGGCCGGTGTGCGGTTTATGGGCGAAACGGCGAAAATTCTGAGTCCTGAAAAAACGGTCCTGATGCCGACCCTGGAAGCCACCTGTTCATTGGATCTGGGCTGCCCGGTAGAAGAGTTCAGTGCGTTCTGCGATCAGCACCCTGATCACACGGTAGTCGTGTATGCCAATACCTCGGCTGCGGTTAAGGCCCGGGCTGACTGGGTGGTAACCTCCAGCATTGCCCTGGAAATTGTCGAACACCTCGACGCTCAGGGTAAAAAAATCATCTGGGGGCCGGATCGTCACCTAGGCGCGTATATCTCAAAGCAAACCGGCGCAGATATGCTGATGTGGCAAGGAGAATGTATTGTTCACGATGAATTCTCTGCCCAGAAGCTGAAAGACATGAAAGCGGTGTATCCGGACGCGGCCGTGCTGGTGCACCCGGAGTCGCCCGCGAGCGTGGTCGAGTTGGCAGATGCGGTGGGCTCAACCAGTCAGCTGATTAAAGCCTCGCAAACCATGGACAATGAGACCTTTATTGTGGCCACGGATCGCGGCATCTTCTACAAGATGCAGCAGCTGACGCCCCACAAGACGTTTATTGAAGCACCGACAGGTGGGAATGGTGCCACCTGTAAAAGCTGCGCACACTGCCCCTGGATGGCCATGAATGGCCTTGAAGCCATCAAGCAGTCGTTGACGGCATCGGCTACCGGCCACGAAATCTTTGTGGATGACATGCTGCGCACAAAAGCGTTGATCCCGCTGGACCGCATGCTGGATTTCTCGGCGCAGCTGAAGATGAAAGCAGTAGGTAACGCCTAATTTATCAACACTTACACGCTTTTTACGCACTTTATCTTGATTCAGCGCGCGAGTTTACCTACTATACGCGCGCTCTTCGCATTAATCACTGAAACGGTGCGTGAGCGAACAAACCGGAGAGATGGCTGAGTGGCTGAAGGCGCACGCCTGGAAAGTGTGTATACGTTTATAGCGTATCGAGGGTTCGAATCCCTCTCTCTCCGCCAGATACAAAAAACGCCCGAGTGGCGTTTTATTTGTCCGGAGGGCGAGAACCCGCACCCTCACAACGTCACGCCCACGTTGCAACTGTTAGGCTTGTCCTGCTGTATAACCTGCTGCTGAGTAACGGACAGTCGCGCATCATCAGGAAATGCCTGTATTCCCATGCGTAATAGCGCAAGTGCCTGTTGCTGGCAGCCTTCCTGTGCCAGTACGTGCGCGAAATTGTTCAGGTAGGCGGGCTGATACTGGCCAGCGTGGAAGCCTTTTTCGAACCAGTGTATGGCCTGCTCAGGTTTTGCGGTTAAATAATAATTGCCCAGCAGAAAGTACGCCAGCCAGTGCTCAGGCCACTGGGTAGTGGCGGCTTCTAAATACCCCACAGCATGGCTGGCCTGGCCGGTGGTTAACATATCATACGCGGCACTTACGTAAGTAAAAGCATGCAAGTGCCCGCTGATTTTGTGCCGGGGCAGTGGCGCAAGCATCCAGTGATTGCCTCTGGCCCAGGTGCGCTCAAACACGGTCATCGGCATGGTGTAATCGGGGGTGACGCCCGTGTGCAATGTTACAGTGGCGGCATGCAGGTCGTAGCCAATGATCACCGCGTAGTGCCATTGGGGCAGCCAGGCCACCGATAAGTTCTGAAACACGATCACCGGGATATCAGCGCTGACAAGCTGCAGTAAACGGGGCAGGGTGCCTTGTTCGCTGTAGGGTAAAAAGCCAAACTGTCGGGTGGCGCTGACCATTTCTAATTGCAGACTGCCCTCACGTCCAGGAATAAACAGCGTGGGAGCAATAGCCTCAGGAGCAATTTGCTGCCCGTGGTAGCCAAACACCTCTGAAAGTGTGGTCGGGCCACAGTAGTATTGCTGCTGCGCGGTAAAAGGAACCTCGCTAATGTAATGCGCAGCGGGAAGGGTAGCAGGGGGCTGGTCAGTCAGCCTGTCGGTCTGGGGGGTGGCCTGACAGCCGGCCAGCATAATAAAAAAGCCCGCCAGCAGGCAGGCTTTATACAAAGTTAGCTGCATATCAGCTATTGATTGGACGGATAAACGAATACACGTCAGTCACACCCAGTAAGTCGAGTACTGCAATTATGGCAAAGACGGTGACG
>JBPEWW010000376.1:0-8243 GCA_052032275.1 Alteromonas sp.
TAATCGATGGGGGTGTTCTCGACCAGGGTGGTGTCGCGCGCGGGATCCATGCGGGTGGTGATGGCCCAGATCACGTCATTCCAGTCGCGGGCGTTCACGTCATCATCGCAGACAATCACAAACTTGGTGTACATAAACTGACGTAAAAACGACCAGACACCCATCATCACCCGTTTGGCATGGCCGGGGTATTGCTTCTTCATGGTCACCACTGCCATGCGATAGGAACAGCCTTCCGGGGGCAGGTAAAAGTCTACTATTTCAGGAAACTGTTTTTGCAGAATAGGGACAAACACCTCGTTGAGTGCCACCCCAAGGATCGCCGGCTCATCGGGTGGCCGCCCGGTGTAGGTTGAATGATAAATAGGATTTTTACGGTGCGTGATATGGGTCACCGTCATTACCGGGAAGTCGTCCACTTCGTTGTAGTAACCGGTATGATCCCCGTACGGGCCTTCCGGTGCGGTTTCGTCCTGGGCAATGTAGCCTTCCAGCACAATTTCGGCACTGGCCGGCACCTGTAAATCGTTACTGACAGACTTCACTACTTCCGTTTTATCGCCGCGGAGCAGCCCTGCAAAGGCATACTCTGACAGCGTATCCGGCACCGGCGTAACGGCACCCAGAATGGTTGCCGGGTCTGCGCCTAACGCCACCGAGACCGGATACGGTTCGCCGGGATGCATCTGGCACCATTCCCGAAAGTCCAGTGCCCCGCCGCGATGCGACAGCCAGCGCATGATAATTTTGTTTTTGGCAATCACCTGCTGGCGATATATGCCCAGGTTCTGACGCTTTTTGTGCGGGCCACGGGTGACGGTCAGGCCCCAGGTAATGAGTGGGGCGGCGTCACCAGGCCAGCAGCGCTGCACAGGTATTTTGTTCAGGTCTACCTCATCGCCGCTGAGTATGACATCCTGACAGGGCGCTTTTCTGACCGTTTTGGCCGGCATATTCATCACCTGCTTAAACACCGGCAGCTTGTCCCATAAGTCCTTGAGGCCCTTGGGCGGCTCGGGCTCTTTGAGGTACGCCAGCAATTTGCCCACTTCCCGTAGTGCCGTGACGGATTCCTGACCCATGCCCAACGCCACCCGGTCAGGGGTACCAAATAAATTGGCCAGTACCGGCATGTCATGATTTTTGGGGTTTTCAAATAACAGGGCAGGGCCGCCCGCACGCAGGGTGCGGTCCGCAATTTCTGTCATTTCCAGATCAGTATCAATCGTGTGGGTGATGCGTTTTAGCTCACCACGAGCTTCCAGTTGCTGGATAAAGTCGCGTAAATCTTTATATTTCATTTGCTTGGGCAGGGTCCGCAGACTACTCTTTTGGGTAGATTATACCATGCACAGGCGTACTGCGATCAGCCCCCTATGAAAAACTTACTAGCAGGGCCATTGCTGGCAATCTTTGCGACGCTGGCCAGCGCGGCCCCTGGTGACGCCTGCGATACGCCCGAATATCAGGCCTTCGACTTCTGGCTGGGGGAGTGGGCAGTGACCACCCCTGACGGCAAGCCGGCAGGGGTTAACTGGATTGAAAAGCAGTTTGATGGCTGCGTTATCACCGAGCACTATGCCAATGCCGGCGGCCCCTATGGCACCAGTATTAATATGTATGACAAAAATACCGGCAAATGGCATCAGGTGTGGGGAGATAAAACCGGCTTACGGCTTGATCTGAGTGGGGGGCTGGTTAACGGCGCCATGGTGCTGCGCGGTCAGACCGGCAGTGCGGCGACCGCACTTATTCACAAAATTAGCTGGACGGCAGAGGAAAATGGGAGTGTGATACAACACTGGCAGGTGAAAAACGCCGATGAAGAAAGTTGGCGGACCCTGTTCAAAGGAATCTATACCAGGAATATTAACTAACGTTGCCCAGGGTGGAAGTATGAACCAATTTGATGATGAAATGACTGCAGAACTGAACCTCATTTTAAAGTTCCCTCAAAAAAGCCTGATGCAGGGACTCAAAATTCATCACGATGCCAAGCAAAGCATGGTAGATGCTGCCGGTCGCCTGTATGCCAAAGGCCTGATCACCCAGCCCGATGGGGGATACCTCACTGACTTAGGCGTCGATATCGCCGATCATGCACGACATATTCAAATGGCGTTGTCGATGAAGCTGAATTAGCCTTCAGTTTTCCGGTAGCACGCCGATAAATTAAGGGTACGTTTTCGTTACTCTACAGACAGACTGATATGCCCTATATTCGATTCATGCTGATGGTGGCGGCTGCTTTAAGCATGTTCAGCCACACCTTAAGAGCGCAGGAAATCCGCGCCGTACAATTGTACTCCCAGGACGAACTGATCAATATGATCAACAGCAACACGCACCTGAACCGGGTGGTGGAGGACCGCTGTCAGCTGGTGCAGGATATTGAAGCGCGCGCCGAAGTGCTGCGGGTGCCGGCTTATCAGTTTTTATGGGGAGATATGCTGGCCTGGGGGGTGTGTGTGGATGAAGCGCCTGAGCGCGGCATCAGTTTTATGCGCGACGCAGCGAATCAGGGGCTGGCAGCAGCCCTGGAACAGTTAGGCCGCTATTACGCACACGGCACGCTGGTGCAGGAAGACAAACAACGGGCAGTGGTGTATTTACGTGAAGCGGCAGCACTGAACAACCTGAAAGCGAAAATGCAGCTGGCAGAGCTGTTTCTTGACGGCTATGGCAGCCCGTACGATTACGAAGACGCGTATCGCTGGTTGTATAATGCGGTGACCAGTGACAAACAGCAGCATGCAAAAATTGCCGGCTACCTGGCCGGGCTGGAAAAGCTGATGCACCCTAAAGCGGTCCGGGCCGCACGCAAGCTAACCGACTAACCGCGCGGTAAGTGTAGTTAACGTGGGCGTCTGCCGGTGATCATCGGACGGATCAGTGAGACCCGGCCCCACCACTGGGTTAACACCACTGCCGCAATGTGAATTAGCACAGCCACGTATAAGATGTCTGCCAGGATAGCGTGTACCCATTCCAGGGTCTGATTACCCCATAGCGCATCGATTTCCTGCATCATAAAGCCGGTGATGGCCAGCGCCAGAAACAGCACAATTACAGCAACAATCATTAACCAACCGAACGGGTTGTGGCCGTGGTCGGCCGGCACACGCCGTAGCTTTAGCTGCGTGAGATGATGTTGCAGAGCCGGTACCGACACATCGATGGTCGCGAAACTGGCGTATCCGGTGCGACGCAGCCCCCAGCCTATGCGTACCAGCACAATGGCTGCGGCACCGTAACCGGCAATCTCGTGCAGCAGATCGCCGGGTTCGACAACAAAGTAATTCGCCACAAAAGCCGTTACCAGCAACCAGTGACACGTGCGAACCACGCCGTCCCACAGTCTGATATCACGGCTATCCATTTAGTGTGATTCACTCTTCACAATGTTGCCATCGACCGGGTTAAAGTAAATTTCTACTTTGTTGTTATCTGCATCCATGCCGTAAATTTCATAGCAGTTGCCCTCGGTGACCACGAATTCATTAATGGTGTAGCCATCACTTTTCAGCTGAGCCTGAAATTCCGCCTTATCCATCCACTGTGACTCTGGCGCGGTGGTGCATTGTGTGCCTGACTCAACACTGCAGCCTGACACAGTTGCGGCCGCGATGACTGCCATACCTACATGTTTGATACCCATTGCTTTTCCTTTAGTTGCTAACACAAGAGTGTTAATAGTGGCAGCATTCGCGATGCCCGTTCAACCGTTATTTGCACTCTTAAGGCAAGACCGCGCCTGTGACGCCCAGTGTTCCGGTAATCCAAAGCGAGAATTGTGCGTAAAATCCACAGAATCATCGCCACTGCAAATATTTTGTAGTATTTAACTGTTATACTGGCGGTACTATTAGGCAGCGGTAAATACAGCTGCATTTGAACAGCAATACAAGGAACTAATAATTTTCCATGAGTGACGACCCGCATTATCAGCGCGAGAAAGAAAAATACGACAACCCCGTGGCCAGCCGCGAGTACCTGCTCAGCATACTTAAGGAGCATGATAAGCCACTGTCTTTTCTTGAAATATGTGCTGCCGTAGATGCCCATGAAGAAGATCATCGCATTGGCATTCAGCGTCGATTGCGGGCCATGGAAAGAGAAGGGCAGTTGCAGTTTACCCGTCAGAAAAAATACGTTATCCAAAATCAGGACGAATTGATCCGGGGCCGGATCATTGGTCACCGTGATGGCTTTGGTTTCCTGCGCCCTGAAGATCGCAGTGGCGATTTATTTATCAGTGGCGGCCAGATGCAGTTATTTTTGCATGATGACATTGTCGAAGCCCGGGAAAGTGGCACCGACCGGCGGGGGCGGAAAGAAGCTTATATCACCCAAGTGATCACGCCACGCAGTGAGCCTATCGTGGGCCGCTATTTCACCGAGCAGGGCATGGCCGTGGTGATCCCTGATGACAGCCGGATTAACCATGAAATTGTGATCCCCCCTGAACACACTAACGGTGCCAAAATGGGCCAGGTGGTGGTGGTTGAACTGGTACAGCGCCCCCGTCGCAAAATTAACCCGGTGGGGAAAGTAATTGAAGTTCTCGGCGAGCATATGGCGCCGGGCATGGAAATTGACATGGCACTGCGTACCTTCGACATTCCGCACCAGTGGCCGAAAGCCGTCACGCGTCAGGTCAAAGACCTGACGGAAGAGGTGCCGGAAGAAGCGAAAGCCGGGCGTGTCGATTTGCGTCAGCTGCCGCTGGTAACCATTGACGGTGAGGATGCCCGGGACTTTGATGACGCGGTATTCTGTGAGCCGCTGGATGAAGGTGGCTGGCAGCTGTGGGTGGCCATTGCCGATGTCAGTCATTACGTGCGTCCCGGTACCGCGCTGGATACAGAGGCGCAAAACCGCGGAAATTCAGTGTATTTCCCGGAGCAGGTGATTCCCATGCTGCCGGAAGTCCTGTCTAACGGTTTGTGCTCGCTGAATCCGCAGGTCGACCGGTTGTGTATGGTCTGTGAGATGACCATTACGGCGCAGGGCAAGCTGGACGCGTATCAGTTTTACGAAGGCGTGATGAATTCCCACGCCCGTTTAACCTATACCAAGGTGGGGCACATTCTGGATGGCGATAAAGAGCTGCATCAACGCTATGCGGAACATGTACCGCATTTGCGTGACCTGCACGATATGTATCGCGCCATGAAAAGAGCCCGGCAGCAGCGGGGGGCGATTGAATTTGAAACCCAGGAAAGCAAGTTCGTCTTTAATGCCCAGCGCAAAATAGAGAATATTGTGCCGGTGGTGCGCAACGATGCCCACAAGCTTATTGAAGAGTGCATGATCATGGCCAACGTCAGCGCGGCGTTATTCTTAGAAACCCATGAAGCCCCGGCACTATACCGTATTCATGACAAACCCGACGCCGATCGCCTCACCGCATTTACCAGCTATCTGGGGGAAGTGGGGGTGCCGCACCGCATTAATGAAGACGCCATGCCGGCGGATTTCACCGATGTGGTCATTAAAACCCGTAACCGTCCTGACCAGGAGCTGATCCAAACCATGCTGCTGCGCTCAATGAAGCAGGCCGTCTACGGCGGTGACAATATCGGCCACTTCGGACTGGCATTAAAAGCCTATGCCCATTTTACCTCGCCCATTCGTCGGTATCCGGATTTAGTTGTGCACCGCGCCATTAAGGGGCTGCTTAAAAAGCTGCCGCCGAAACAAAAAGTGTCGGGCGCAAAGGTGTATACCACTGAAGAAATTGAACAGCTGGGTGAGCAGTGTTCCACCACCGAACGGCGGGCTGATGATGCCACCCGGGATGTGGCCGACTGGCTGAAGTGCGAGTTTATGCTTGACCACGTAGGCGATGCCTTCGAAGGGGTGGTGAGCTCAGTGACCAATTTCGGCCTGTTTGTGCGCCTGACCGAGTACCACATTGATGGCCTGGTGCACATTACATCACTGGATGACGACTATTACCGTTATGACGATGTGAAACAGGCACTGGTAGGCGAGCAGGGACATAATCAATACCGGCTGGGTGATGCGGTTGATGTGAAAGTGGCGGCGGTCAACCTGGATGAGCGAAAGATAGATCTGGTACTGGACACTGGCACGCTGCGTGGCCGCAAGGGTAAAAAGGTCGCGGTTAAAAAAGCCAAAAAGCCCCGTCGCAACAAAGACAGTACGGATAAATCAGGTAACAAAACCGGTGCACCGAAAAGCAGAAAACCGGCATCCAAAAAAGGTAAAAAGCGCTAATGGCACAACAGGAATGGTTGTACGGTCTGCATGCCATGCAGTCGGTACTGGAAAACGAGCCGGAGCGGGTCATCGAAGTCTTTGTATTAAAAGGCCGCAACGATGATCGCCTGACCAGCATTGTCAATCAGGCGCGCCGGTTCGGGGTGAGTGTGCAGTTTTGTCAGCGCAAGGTGCTTGACGATAAAGTCCGCGGTGAACAGCACCAGGGGGTCGTGGCCCGCGCCAAACCAGCCCGTGTACTGGATGAGAGCGATTTGGACACGGTAATTAGCGCCCAGCCCCAACCGCTTATTCTGGCGCTTGACGGGGTCACCGATCCGCATAACCTGGGGGCGTGTTTGCGCACTGCCGACGCTGCCGGGGTGCATGCGGTCATCGTGCCAAAAGATAAGTCGGCCAGCCTCACTGCCACGGTCAGAAAAGTGGCCTGTGGTGCGGCTGAAGTCATCCCCCTTATTCAGGTCACCAACCTGTCACGTACGCTGAAACACCTGCAACAGGCAGGACTCTGGGTGATCGGCACCGCCGGCGAGGCGGAGCAGCTGGTCTATGACGCCAAATTGTCCGGGCCTACTGTGCTGGTGATGGGCGCAGAAGGCAAGGGCATGCGGCGGCTGACCCGGGAAACCTGTGACGAACTGGTGAAGCTGCCGATGGCAGGCGCGGTCTCCAGCCTGAACGTGTCTGTGGCAACCGGTGTGTGCCTGTACGAAATCGTCCGTCAGCGTAGTCTGTAAACTGTGACAGGGCGCACTGTGCATTGCGCCCTGTGATTGCTTCAGAATATTTTTTTAACCCGCCCCTGTCCGGCGGAATAAGCCTTTTAATACAACTGCCCCTCACATCATTTCTTATGATAAAACTTGCTTATTTAAGTAAATTTTAAACTAAATATCCTCTAAAAAATTAAGTGCTGTTAAGTTTTGCAGCATTGACAATATCAGCGGATCCCCCACGCTGCATAGCCTCATCACTGGTAAACCAGTACGGCGCAGTGGTCTTATGCGTCCTGCCTATTATTAATGTTTCTTAATAACAGGGCTTTTTTTATAGCAAAAGCTCAGATACTGTACAGAGAAGCTTAAGAATATAGATAAATGTAAATAATCACGGCACGGTATTTCGCAGGTGTCAGCCGGCAAGAAGCCACGGCTACCATCCTGACGCGCTATCGCTGCCTGTTCAGATACGGGTAACCGGGTATGCATGGGTAATCACCCATCAACCGTTACTCTTAACCAGCTTCCGAAGTATGGAAGACGCTGCATCAGAAATGAGCAGCCAACACCAGATGTCCAGGTACACGGGTAACGTGTCGAAAAAGCATAATAGGGATGTGGACTTTTTTTGGTGAATGGCGACCCAGCCTGTCGATATCTGTTTGGAACATACCCCAGCGAAGTAAGCTCCAGTAAGAGAGCCATGGGGACACAACAACAAGACAGGAAATAAATGAAAAATAATCAACACACATCCATAAAAAAAGCCGCTTTAGTGGCATCTCTTACCCTTCTCAGTGCCTCTGTCAGCGCCGCCGTAAATGCGCCGGTTAAAGTTGAAGAGGACAAGCAGTCAGTTAACGCACTCTTAAAACAAGGTCTGAACCCGTTTATTGAAGCGGAAGCCGTTGAGCAGCGTTATATCGTAAAATTCAAAAATACCAACGGTATTGGCGGTCCTAAGCTGAAAACGAAAGGTGGCAAGAAAAAAGCGGCGGGCATGCCTGCAGCACAGGCCTCTGATCGTGCGTTTGATGTATTGGCGGCTAAGTCTCTGGTAGAACAGGTAGGCGCGAGAACACACAAAGTCATTGAGAAGCAAAAAATGGTTGCTGCCTCAATGGACAAACGCACGTTAAACCTGCTGCGCAAAAACCCTAACGTAGAAAGCGTGTCGGTGGATGCCCGTCGTAAGCTGATGGCGCAAACGACCCCGTATGGCTACAACATGGTGCAGGCTAACCAGCTGTCGCAAAACAATACCGGTGCACGCAAAGT